>JASGGE010000008.1:0-52005 GCA_047605205.1 Siphonobacter sp. | reverse complement strand
ATTCCGCTGGGATTCGAACCCAGGACCCATACATTAAAAGTGTATTGCTCTACCAACTGAGCTACAGAATCCTTTATCTTTGCAAATTGGGAAGCCATCCCGTTTTTGCGAGTGCAAAAGTAGTTTCATTTAGAGCCCAACGCAAGTGTTTAGCCTTAAAAAATTACTATTTTCTTTCTTTTTTTTTCTCGGCACCCTTCAACTAGCTGAGGCTCAGAATCCACAGCAGCTTCTTCAAAAAGCTGATTCGTTGTTCAGAATTCACAGTCTCACAAAGGCAAATGCTCTTTACGAAAAGGTATTGGCAACAAACCCGCGTATTTCGCCAACGGTCTATATGAAAATGGCCTATTTGGCCGATCAACGTAAAGACTGGTTAACGGAACAGTATTTTCTAAATCTATTTTATGAACAAATTCCCGATGAACGGGTTGTTCGCCGATTAAATGAACTTGCCAAAGATCAGGGCTGGAAGGGCTATGAATTAGATGATTTTAATTTACTAGTTCTGCTTTTCAAGCAATATTCTGGTTACTTAATTGCTATTTTACTTTTACTTGGCTTATACATCTTCATCGTATTGATTTTTAAGCGTGCCAAACATCAATACGTTGCCTTCCGGCATAAACTTCTATTTTTTTTCTACTGGGCTGGAATTTGCCTGCTGGTGAATTTGCCAGGCCGGTATCGGCAAGTTATTATACGACAACCTGATACCATACTACGTCATGAGCCATCAGCAGCAGCGGCTCCCGCAGAAATCGTTAAAGAAGGGCATCGCCTGCAGGTTTTAGGAAAATCAGATATATGGTATCAGGTATTGTGGGATAACCAGTTATTGTATGTAAAGTCAAATGACGTATGGGTCGTACGTTAGAATTACTCGATCAATGCGATCATCCTTGAAGTGGCAGGTTCTGAGGATTTTCTTCAGATATAAGCAGAAGAACGTTTTCCTTTGGAGTATCCGCAGGATTTTTATCTTTTGATCATGTTACTGCCACTAAAGTGCCACAAATTTGATTTTTGCTGCCACTGAGCTCTTTCAGCAAGAAAAAACCCGCTCTGGAGTAAACCAGGCGGGTTTTTGACTGTGACGTTGGGGAGACTCGAACTCCCATGCCGGAACCGGCACTACCCCCTCAAAGTAGCGTGTCTACCAATTCCACCACAACGCCGTTTGAATTTCTGGTTGCAAAAGTATGTGTTTAAGGAAGCAAAAGCAAGGCTCATGTACTATTTTTGCCTTTACTTGAGCGTAGTGTAATACCTACCTACTGATTATCAAACCGTATTTACGTAAAAATAAATGGCATTAGAAATTGAAGGCACCTTACAGCAGATCATGCCTGTTGAAAGTGGCACCAGCAAAACCGGTAATAGCTGGCAAAAACAAAACTTCGTAATCGAAACACAGGAACAATACCCAAAAAAGGTTTGTTTTTCGTTGTTCGGAGATAAGGTCAGTGATTTACAACGTTTTACTACGGGCGATCAGGTGAAAGTGTCATTTAATTTGGAATCTCGTGAGTTTAATTCTCGCTGGTATACCGACGCTCGTGCCTGGCGGATTGAATTGATGGATTCTAATTCATTTGCAGGAAACGGCCCTGGGGAAATCCCACCCTCTCCGCTACTTTCCGTTGATAACGGCTCTGATGATCTTCCTTTTTAAGTGATTAAAAGAGAGAAAGGCTAGCCTTTCTCTCTTTTAATTTATCAAACTCATCAGTTTCTCTACTGCCAGTTTCGTATTTGACCGAATGCCCAGAATATCGGTTTCCATCATATAACAAGGAGCCGTTACTATTTTTAGTTTTTCATCCACTACCACTTCATCAATAGTGGCTAATGTGTGCGTAGCTCCTACTTGTTCAATACCTGCTGCAAAACCAGCAATGTCATAAGGAGAGTTAGCCTCTGTCGTACCAAGAGTAAGCTGCGGGTGAAATTCGGAACCTTCAAGGGCCTTCGCTACCACTACGGGGCTCACACAGAGAGACGCCAGTGGTATTTGCTGGTGCAAAGCTGATAAAATAACTTCTTCTACTTGAGGTAAAACTTCCGCCTGCGGCCCTTTAAACGCCCAGGTCGACAGGTTTTTGGCGGCACCGAAACCGCCGGGAATTAACAGGCCATCCACTTCAGCCAGATTAAGTTCCGCCAGGGCTTTAATTTCACCGCGGGCGATTCTTGCTGATTCTACCAGGACATTCCTTTTTTCGGGCATTTCTTCACCCGTTAAATGATTAATCACATGGTACTGAGCTACATTGGGGGCATAACATTGATAACTTGCCCCGGCTTCACGTATTGCTAGCAAGGCTAGCGTAGCTTCCTGAATTTCAGTTCCATCGAATACCCCACAACCGTGCAGAATAACGCCTATTTTTTTCATAATTCAATTGAAATAAGATGCGTCTGCAAAATACAATATGTTTATTTTATTCCGCTTATCTCAGAATTCATCACCAGCTAAGCTGGTAAGCTCCCTGTTTTCGAATATCATAAAATGGGATTTGTCGTTCCTTACAATATTCCTGCCAACGCTTGGCCATCGTTTTACTATTGGTTACGTCCAGTACTACCTGCTTTGCTTTACAGGTTGCCAACATCCACTCAGGGGATCGTATAACATTATTAGTAAGTAAAAGAACATCAATCTCCGGAGATAGTGCCAGCTTATGTTTTCGTGGAACGGGATGATCCAGCCAAAGTAAAACTTTGCCTTGCCAGCTTATAAGTTTACCCATTGAAAAGGTTTGATACTTCGGGATGCTACGCTGTAAAATACCCGACTTTGTCCAGAATGATTCAAGGTGTAATGCCTGCGTTCGCTTGTCCTGATACACCAGGGGGTCAGCCCAGAAAGACAGCGTGCGGCCCGCAATTAAGCTAATAGCAGTATGTTTTTTTAAATGATGAATAACCAGTTCCTGTTGTTGACGATGTTCCTTCAGATCAACAAGTTTAGTTATCAGTAGTACCATTGCGAACAAAACCATCCCCCATAAATAAACCTTCTGCCTGGTAGACCATAGCAGGAATGCGGCAAATAAAATGCCATAGAGTATAATCACCTGGTAGCCTGAAAAATATAAATGTTCCCACAAGGCTCCCGGCCAGTGTTCTGTTTGCAAGATCAGCTGATTTAATAAGCCAAAACTTAGCTTAACGGTATAGAGCAGGAAGGAATTAAGAATGGGTATCCAGCTAAGTACCAGATAAATCATTCCTACGATTAAGCCTAAACTAGACAAACCAAGAACAAAGGGATTAACGATCAGAAAATACGTTGGAAACTGATGAAAATAGTAAATAGCCAGGGGAAAGGTGAAAAGTTGAGCGGCCATGGCTCCACAGCTCATACTCCACAATTCAGTAAGTACGGGATTCTCAGGTTCCCAGCACCACAGTAACTTCGGATACAAAACCAAAATTCCTGCTACTGACAGATAAGATAACTGAAAGCCCATTTGGAAAAGTGTGAATGGACTAACCAGTAGTATCAGGAAGGCTGAAAAAGCCAGCGTATTGTACGTATTCCTGGAAATTCGATAGGTGTCACCAATTACAAAAATGCTTAGCATGATTGCTGACCGTAAAACTGGGGCCGATAAGCCTGTTAATAAAGCATATCCCCATAAAAAGACAAGAACGAAAAAGACAAACAATCCTTTTTTCCGACCAAGGGGCTTTAACAACCAGCTCAGGACCAAAAAAAGAATTCCGACGTGCATCCCGGAAACAGAAAGGGTATGAATGGCTCCGGCGGCAGAATAGGATCGAAGTAAATCGCTATCAATTTCATCACGCACGCCTAATAACATGGCGGCTGCCACTCCATATTCATTTCTGGAAGGTAATGATTCAGCCAGAATCGAAGTAGCCCGTTCATTAATCTGAACCGCTATTGCCATCAGTATGGAAGGTGGCTGGTTTCCTACTATGCGGAAATCGGCTGGATGTAGATATTGCTGAAAATAAATAGATTGGTAACGTAAATATTGCTGATAATTAAATTCATCAGGGTTATAGGGTGGCTCAACTTGTTCGGGGTTTTTCTTGATCAGCAATACATCCCCATAATGCGGTTTCTGAGGAACATCCCGATCAATAAAGAAGAGAATTTTGCCACTTGCCCGCTGCCAACCATTTTTAAGTCGAATCTGCCTGACTTCAGCGGTCATACGAAACGTATTCGTTTTGGTTTCAACCATAGAACTCAACACGGCTTCATACGCCTGGATAGGCTGATGAATGGAAACAATATGGTTGGGTTGCCACTTTTCGTCGTGCAGCCGAGCTGTTAACCAACCAAATACAACCAGGATCAGCAAAGCGGGTATGCCTGTTAACCACAGGCTATTTCGGAAAAGAATAGCATATGTACCTGACAAAACACCTAGTATCGGGAACGTATATAAAATGTTCTGAATCGGGAAAAGAGAATAGAACAGAATTCCGCAACAGATTGCTCCACAATAACGGATATAAGGGAAGGCATTCCAACGCATATACAAACCTGGTTTGGTGCGTCAAAATGGGCGTACAGACTTGAAAAACAAAACCTGTAAATAAGTATTTATCTTTATTTTATAACTACTCGCTGGGTAGACGTTTCTTTAGCCGTTGAAACTGTTAAAATGTAAGTATTAGAAGGTAAGCCATTTACGGGTATGCTAAACTGATTACTTGGCTGATTGGATCTATTTTCCTCGTATAAGGTATGTCCTTGTAAATCAGTCAGTCCAATCCGTACAGATTGTAAGCCTGAAAACGTAGCATCAAAAGTTAGCGTGTTGGTAGTAATGGGGTTAGGATATACCTTAATTGTCAGAACTTCGGTATCTGCCAAAGAAGTAGATTGCGAAATTAATGTTTTACGACGCGGACTTATTTCCAATACTGATCGCACCCGATCTTTCTGATTCTGCGTAAAAATATTCATACAATCATCAGGAGAATAATCCAGGTAATTTTCAATCATATTACGAGTGGTTTGTCCTGCCACGCAAGTAGAATACATATCATTGCAATACCGAGTATTATTAGCATATGCCGCTGCTGGCGTATCGTCACAATAATCCGTTCCGCAGTATTCATCTCCCCAGGTATGAATTAATCCTAACCAGTGCCCGATTTCGTGCGTGGCGGTTCGTCCATATCCATAGGTTAGGTCGGCAATATCGCCGGTATCACCAAAATAGGCATGGGCAATGAATACCCCATCGGTTTCCGGGAATTGCTGATAATACGTGCCTAAGCCATCAATTCCTGAGGCCGCTGGAAATTGGCCATATCCCAGATACCCCGTAATTTCCGGCAAAACCCAGATGTTTAGATAATAATCTGAAGGCCAGTAACTTAATGAGCTTACCTCCTCCAAATCAGAGCTAATATCATACGTTGTTTTTTTATTGTATCGACGAACGATACCAGTAGTTGCATTTCCGTCGGGATCTTTGGTAGCCAGATAGAATTCAATTTCCATGTCGGCTCCTACGGCATTTGTGTTATATCCCCGGGTACCTTCTTTCCGGCGATAATCTTCGTTCAAAATTCGAATCTGAGACTCAATCTGCTCAATCGAAATATTCGAATTATTGCTTCCACCAATTACTGTAGAATCAGCATTATTGTGAATAACATGGACAACAACCGGTATCCGGATGATTTCATCTGCGGTACGTCCACCAGTACTTTTCCGCTTTGCTACGTGAGCAGCAATGGAATCTTCAAAGGCTTGCCTGGCCTGAGAAAAGCCTTTTATTTCGAGTACACGTTTCTGGTAGACTGCTGCATATCCACAGTCACGTACGACTTGCGAGAAGCCAGATAGGCTTGAAAAAAACATTAAGCCGCCGAAAAGCCGCTTAATGAAAGAAATAGTTCTATTGTTTTTTTGAATCTGTTCCATTTTCAGCCTTTTCGTAGGCTTCAATAATTAAGCGTACCAAACGGTGGCGAACCACATCACGGCCATCTAATTGTACAAAAGCAATACCGGATACATTTTTAAGGATATTCAGGGCTTCACTCAAACCTGATTTCACTTTGGTCGGTAAATCAATCTGGGTATGATCCCCCGTGATAATGGTCTTGGAAGTTGGGCCCATCCGGGTCAGAAACATCTTGATCTGAAGGGAAGTTGTATTTTGGGCTTCGTCCAGTAGAATAAAGGCATTATTCAGAGTCCGGCCCCGCATATAGGCCAGTGGAGCAATCTCAATGGTTCTATTCTCAATATATAATTTCAGCTTTTCGGCCGGAATCATATCATCAAGAGCATCATAAATAGGCCGCAGATACGGATCTATTTTTTCCTTTAAATCTCCAGGTAAAAAGCCTAAGTTTTCACCCGCTTCTACGGCTGGCCGGGTAATAATAATTTTTTTAACTTCTTTGTTTTTCAGAGCTTTAACCGCAATGGCTACCGCCGTATAGGTTTTCCCGGTGCCAGCAGGCCCAACCGCAAAGACAATATCATTTTTTGAAGATGCCTCTACCATAGCCATTTGATTGGCGGTCTTTATTCGGATGACAATGCCTTTATTTCCATAGAGGAAAACATCATCATCTTCAACGGGCGGGGCGGCAATACTTTCGTCTTCAGTAGAACCGAGGTAAGATTTTACGTTGTCGGGTGTTACTTTTCCATAACGCTGGTAATGCTGTTGCAAAGAGGCCAGGATATCCGTAATTCGACTGATTTCAGCGGAAGTGCCGCGGATCGTAATTTCATTGCCGCGAGAAATTATTTTACTCATTGGGAAAGCGGCAGAAAGCTCCCGGATATTCGTATTCTCGACGCCCAAAAAGTCTACTAACGATACATCGTCGAGGGTGATGGTTTTTTCGATCAAATCCTGTAAGAAGTTTTGTGTATTGAATGTTTCACCAAAGTAACTATTTTTCTATACTAAGCGTACAGAGCGGGGCTATTTTTTTTCGAATAATCTGGCCTATTTTCTGTTCAATTTTCATAATCAGCCGGTTACAAAATCAATGAAAAAATCCTTGCCATATGATTGGGTTTAGGCATCATTTTTGCTTAACATTGTACCTATGGAAGACAAACGGAAAAATCTAACTGCCAGAAAATCAATAACTTCTGTTGGGGGGCTTGCTAGCAGCAATCGCTGGCTAGATACAGGCTTGGGCAAAATCCCGCCACAGTCTGTCGATTTGGAAGAGGCAGTATTAGGTGCCGTTATGCTGGAACGTGATGCCCTCTCGGCAGTTGTCGATATTTTAAAGCCAGAAAGTTTTTACCGCGAAGCCCACCAGAAGATTTTCTCGGCGGTATTAACCCTTTTCAATAATTCAGAACCCGTCGATTTATTAACCGTCTCCCAACGGTTACGGAATGATGGTACTCTCGAATTTTCAGGAGGTTCGGCCTATCTCGCTGAATTGACAAGCCGGATCAGTTCGGTGGCCAACGTAGAAGCGTATGCCCGCAAGATTGCCGAAAATTCAATCAAACGTGATTTGATTACTTCTTCAAACGAAGTACTCAAAATGGCTTACGAAGATACTACCGATGTATTTTATCTGCTGGATAAAGCCGAACAAGATCTTTTTAGAATATCAGAATCGAATATCCGTAAGAATTTCTCGGATATGAATGCTGTGGTAAAGCAGGCACTGGAAGAACTTGAAGCAAAAAAGCATTTGCAAGATGGCTTGACTGGTGTTCCTTCTGGTTTCACCGCCCTGGACCGGGTGACGGGTGGTTGGCAGAAATCTGAATTGATTATCATCGCGGCTCGTCCTGCAATGGGTAAGACCGCGTTTATCCTTTCTGCCTGCCGAAATGCCGCAGTTGACTGGAATAATGCCGTCGCGATTTTCTCTTTGGAAATGTCTTCCGTGCAACTTGTCAATCGATTGATTTCTGCGGAAGCTGAAATTGAAAGTGAGAAATTAAAGAAAGGAAGCCTGGCCAATCATGAATGGGCTCAGTTACATGCTCGTATTAGTAAATTGACCTCTGCTCCTATTTTTATTGATGATACCCCTGCATTATCCATTCTGGAGCTTCGAGCTAAATGCCGTCGGTTAAAACAACAGCATGACATTCAACTGGTTGTGATTGATTACCTGCAGTTAATGCAGGGTGATAGCAACAAAGGTAGTGGTAATCGCGAACAGGAAATAGCTTCTATTTCGCGAGCCTTAAAAAACCTGGCAAAAGAATTGAATGTACCCGTTATTGCCCTGTCTCAGTTAAGCCGGGCAGTAGAAACACGGGGTGGAGAGAAAAAGCCACAACTTTCTGATTTACGGGAATCAGGTTCTATCGAGCAGGATGCTGATATGGTTATGTTCCTTTACCGGCCTGAGTATTACGGCATTACACAAAGTGATGAAGGGCCTACAGCAGGTATAGGTGAAGTTATTATTGGTAAAAACCGTTCGGGTTCTACGGATACCGTTCAGTTACGTTTCATTAACAAATTTACCAAGTTTACTGATTTAGGTAGTGGCGATTTTTCAAGCTTTGAAATGCCGCGTTTTAACACTTCATCAGAAAATCCCGCTGATACATTTGAAAAACAGGCTGCTGCTAAAACCTTTGGCAGTAAAGTCAACCAGCAAAATCAAACGCCACCACCTGGTGAATTTGGTAACTTCAGCAGTGGTATGAACGATGTGCCCTTTTAATGTTTCATAACGAACACAAAAGCCCGACTTTGTTCTATTAAGTCGGGCTTTTGTGTTCGTTGCTAAGGAAAAACCGGTTATACCTTTTTTTCTAGCCACATCACATTCTCCACATGATGGGTATGCGGAAACATATCAACGGGTTGAACGGCTTTTACTTCGTAAAAATCGGCCAGTATTGCCACATCACGTGCTTGCGTAGCCGGGTTACAGCTTACGTAGACAATACGTTGCGGAGCAGCCTGAATAATGGCTTCTACCACGTCGGGATCCATACCTGCTCGTGGCGGATCAGTAATAATTACTTCTGGTTTGCCGTGCTCGGCAAAAAACTCAGCCCGGAGTAATTTTTTCATATCTCCCGCAAAAAAAGCAGTATTATGAATACCATTAATGGCTGAGTTGACCCTGGCATCTTCAACAGCAGAGGGAACATATTCAATTCCCACAACGCGTTTTGCCTGCCTGGCTACGAAATTGGCAATTGTTCCCGTTCCGGTATATAAATCATATACTAATTCGTCTCCGTGTAACTGAGCGTAATCACGAGCTATTTTATAAAGCACATAGGCTTGTTCTGAATTGGTTTGATAAAAAGATTTAGGCCCTACACGAAAAATCAGCCCTTCCATTTGCTCTTCGATGTACGGTGTTCCGGCTACATTGATAATATCCTGGTCCTGAAAAGTGTCATTCATTTTCTGATTTACTACAAAGTGCAGGGAGGTAATTTCAGGGAATTCTTTCTGTAAATGCCGCATCAATGCATCAATTTCTTCATAGTCGGGTTCACCGAACTGAACAATCACCATAATCTGCCCAGTACTGGCCGTTCGAATAACTACATTCCGAAGAAATCCGCCGTGCTTCAGAAAATCATAGAACGTCCAGTTTTGTTTTTCACCAAATTGCTTAATTGCCAGACGAATAGCGTTTGAAGGATCTGGTTGTAGATGGCATTCCTGAATATCAAGAATACGATCAAAGCGTTTGGGGACGTGAAAACCAGCAGCCCGCCGATTTAACGTATCCCCAGAGGAGATTTCGGCATCGGTATACCAGCGGTTAGCCGAAAACGTAAATTCCAATTTGTTACGATACCCATATTCATATTGCGAGCCGATAATGGGACGTATACCTGGGTGCGAAACTTTTGCTATACGCTCCAACGAATCGCGTACCTGGCGGGTCTTAAAATCAAGTTGTGTTTCGTATTGTACGTGTTGCCATTTACAGCCACCACACGTACCAAAATGTTGACAACGTGGTGTTTGACGAATGTTAGAAAACTCATGAACCGTAATGACTCGGCCTTCTCTGAAACTAGATTTGGTTTTGAATATTCGAACATCAATGAGATCCCCGGGAGCGGCCTCGCCTTCAATAAAGATTACCTGCCCGTCGTGGCGGGCTAAACATTTACCTTCTGCTGCAAAATCGTCAACCCGCAGGTTTTCTAATATAACTGGGGCTTTTTGTTGCTTCTTTTTCATCGTTCCCCACAAAATTAGATAATTTCCTTCCGTCATTTGTGTTTTTATGGCTTGTATTCATCCAGAGTATTCTGTTGCCTATGAAAAAAATTTATCTGACCTTATTCTGCCTGTATGCACTCGCAACCCGGGCTACACACATTGTAGGCGGAGAAATTCAATTAGAGGCTCTAAAGAATAGTACAACTGGAGCGACTCACCGCTTTACGCTCAATTTGTACTTTGACGATATTAACGGGAATGTTGGAGCAAATGACCTGACTGTTCTCATTTCTGTTTTTCGTAAACGTGATAATGTTCGCATGGGCGATTTGGAAATGCCGCGGGTATACAACGAAATCATACCTTATACCAATCCGCTTTGTGCGAATGCAACCGCATCTCTTCGCACGCGTCTGATTCGATATAGCTCAGATGTCATTTTTCAGCAAAATGTTTTTAATGATTCTCAGGGATATTATGTGGTTTGGGAACGTTGCTGCCGGAATAATATCATCACTAATATTTCCCGACCCCAAGAAGCAGGATCAGTATTTTACCTGGAATTCCCGGCTCTTTACCAGAATAATCAAAACTATACGAATTCTTCACCTCAGTTTGCTACAGTAAAAGGTGACTATATCTGCATGAACCAACCTTTTACGTTTGATTTCAGTGCTACTGACCTCGATGGCGACAGTCTTCGTTATTCGTTAGTGACCCCTTATAATGGTTATAGTACGCCAGTAACTCCACGCCCTGTAGCCACAGGGAGTTCGGCCTACCCTAACATTACCTGGTTACCGGGTTATTCAGCTACGAATGCTATTCATGGAAATCCTCCCCTAACGATTGATCCACTTACGGGAAAGCTTAGTGTGGTTGCGAATGAATTGGGCTTATTCGTTTTTTCAGTGATGGTAGAAGAATACCGGGCAGGAAAAAAAATTGGCCTGGTTCGGCGAGATTTTCAGTTAAAGGTGCTCGACTGCCCGCAATCCAATCCACCTCAGGTTTTAGCCCGTGAAAAAGGGAAAATGGCCTTTTATGAATCCAGTGAAATAATACGGGTACTTAACAATCAGGAACGTTGTCTTGACCTGTTCCTAACCCAGCAGACGGCTAACTCAAGATTAACAATAAAGGTTAATCCGCTTATTCCAAAGACATTACCTTTTACCTTACTACCTACTGAAGTCCTCATTAAAAATAGTGGCGATACGGTTAAAGCTCAATTGTGTCTACAGGAATGTGCAGAAAGCTTCGATGGCCGACCACTACAATTTCAGGTTATTGTGACGGATGAAAGCTGCCCATTACCTCAACAGGACACACTAACCATAAGCATTTATGTAGAACCACGCCCAAACCAGAAACCGACGATTTCAACGACTTTACCCAATAATCAGGCAACGATTAATTATGGTGATTCCCTACGTTTTATGGTGAATGGCCTGGATTTAGACCCTGACAGTATTCGACTAGAAGCCAAAGGCCGTGGCTTTGATATGACCAGTGTAGAAATGACGTTCACCCCATCCTCAGGATTAGGGAAGGCAACTTCACCATTCTCATGGACGCCACCTTGCCCGGCAGTACGCAAAGAACCTTATCTGGTTGACTTTTATGTAATTGATACCCGATGTGGGCATAATACGATTGACTCACTAACGGTTTCCATTCGGGTAAATGGAAGAGACAATCAGTCGCCAACGGTGTCCACTACGTTAGCCAACAACGCGGCAACACTCACGCTTGAAGGAGTAACCGGCCAATCAATAACGTTTGACGTAAATGCAATAGACCCTGATAATGACCCGATTACACTAATTGGCCGGGGAAGGGGCTTCGATTTAAGCAGTGCTGGCATGAGCTGGACGGACCGGTCTGGGATAGGTTCGGCCAGTGGTCCCTTCACCTGGACGCCTACGTGTGAAATGCTGGAGGGACTATCTGAAAAAACATTTACTGTTGATTTTATTACCGAAGATAACTCCTGTAACCTGAATCGATTCGATACCGTAACCGTAACGCTTACCTTGAAAGATCGTGTAGTGGCTACTCATGATTTTACGCCCCCTAACGTTTTTACGCCTAATGATGATGGAAAAAATGATACGTTTATGATCGAAAACATGCCTTTAGATAACTGTATTGAACGTTTTGAGTTCGTAGAGATTTATAATCGTTGGGGCAAACCGGTTTATCGTGACACCAACCGGGATTTCAAGTGGGCAGGTAAACATTTTCCAGCTGGTCAATATTATTACACCTTACATTTCACAAAACATACGTATAAAGGAATCATAACCTTGCTTCGATAAGGAAAAATGAGCCTATTTGCAGCGTAATAAAACATTCATGAAAGACAAAGTAGTACTGATTACGGGCGGGTCGTCTGGTATTGGAAAAGCCCTGGCACTGGAATTTGGCAAGCATGGTAGCAAAATCGCCATCACAGGTCGGGATCAGGGCAAACTGGCTGAAGTTGGACAGGAATTAGCGAATGCTGGTATTATTTACCTGACCATTCCCTCCGACGTCAGTTCACAAACCGATACTGAAGCCGCCGTTCAGCAAACGGTTACACATTTTGGCAAACTAGATGTATTGATTAATAACGCCGGAATTTCTATGCGAGCCATGTTCGAAGACCTTGACGTAGAGGTGATTCGTAAAGTAATGGACATTAACTTTTTTGGCAGTGTCTACGCTACCAAAGCCGCCTTACCGCATATTCTGGCTACGAAAGGAAGCATTGTTGGTATTTCATCTATTGCAGGTTACCGGGGTTTACCCGTTCGGTGTGGGTATTCGGCTTCGAAGTTTGCCTTAAATGGTTTTCTGGAGGCATTACGTACCGAATTATTACACTCTGGGGTGAATGTGCTGACCGCTTCACCCGGATTCACGGCTTCTAATATTCGCTTTGCATCCTTGGGGAAAGACGGCACTAAAACCGGTGAAACCATGCGGGACGAAGGGAAAATGATGTCGGCTGAAGAAGTAGCCTCGCACATTTACAAAGCCACTCTTCAGCGTAAACGCCAATTGATCTTAACCACTCAGGGAAAACTTACGGTCTTTTTAAGCAAGCTCTTCCCGAAATGGATGGATGCCATGGTTTATAATACATTGGCAAAGGAAGATAATTCACCGTTGAAACGAAGATGAAGAATTAGCTAGGGAAGTACCTCCGAAATTATACTACTTTTTTCTTCCAGTGAATGGCAACACCTTTACTATTCAGGTTTGTCATAGGTAAGCGAATGTGGTTATTCGCTTACCTATTATTCTCGCTTTCTGAATAGCATTCTTTATAATGCTCTTGTATCAGGCATACAACAATGCCCTGTCCACTTCTTTCACTATAAACTCAAAATCAGCGGCATTATTAACGTAGTCTAGTTCATTAACATTCAGAATCAGCACTTTGCCATCTTTATACTGATCAATAAATGCTTCGTAGTGTTGATTAAGAGCAGCGAGGTAATCTGTACTCATGTTCATCTCGAAATCTCTTCCCCGCAAGGCAATCTGCCGGGTAAGCTTTGATAAATCTGCCTGAAGATAAATCATCAGATCGGGCGGTTTAACCACACTCATCATAGTTTCAAACAGAGAATAATATGTATCGTAATCTACTTTGCTCATTGTTCCGGAATCATAAAGATTTTTGGCGAAGATATGAGCATCTTCATAGATGGTCCGGTCCTGAATGATTCGTTTGGTTGAGTGCATGATCTGCCGAGCCTGATCAAATCGGCTCCTTAAAAAGTAAATCTGCAAGTGAAAAGACCAGCGTTCCATGTCATCATAAAATGGAGCGAGGTAAGGGTTATTTTCAACAGCTTCGTAAAAAACTTCCCAGCCAAAATGCTCGGCCAGCATTCGGGTAAGGGTGGTTTTTCCGGCACCGATGTTACCTGTTACGGCAATATGCATGGGAGAAAACGGATTGGTATGAAAACAGATTCACAAAAGCAGAATGGCTTTGTTAAATGAGGCTTCAAACCTACTCAATGCTGGGCATAGTTCGTTCTGAAGTCTGCTTTTTGAGTGAAAAATCGTACCTTTGTGCCCAACTGATCCACTTTACAGGTGGTTTCTATTCGTATATGAAAGCATATCGTATTTTACTTTATTACCTCTATACGCCCATTGAAAACACACTGGCGTATCGGGAAGAGCACCACCGTTTTTGTCTTGAAAACAATTTATTAGGTCGGATTATCATATCAGAAGAAGGCCTGAATGGTACGGTGTCTGGGCTGGAGGAAGATTGCCAGCGGTATATGGATTGGCTACATGCCGACGCCCGTTTTGCTGCCATACAGTTTAAAATTGATGAACACGACGGCCATGTGTTCCACAAACTACACGTACGGGTAAAGGATGAAATCGTAAATTCTGATCTTCCGGTGAATCCACTCAAAGAAACGGGTATCCACCTGGAACCGAAAGAATTCCACGAGATGATTCAAAATGATCCGGACGTTGTTTTGATTGACATGCGTTCCAACTACGAGCACAACGTTGGGAAATTTAAAGGAGCCATTACGTTCGATATGGAAAATCTTCGGGAATTGCCGGATCACATCGCCGAAATCGAACACCTGAAAAATTCTGGCAAGAAATTGATTACCTACTGCACGGGTGGTATCAAATGCGAAAAAGCATCAGCATATTTATTACACCGCGGCTTTGAGAATGTATATCAGCTACACGGTGGTATCATCCGGTATGGAATTGAAGAAGGTGGCGAAAACTTCGATGGTGACTGTTATGTGTTTGATGGACGGGTGACCACCCCAGTTAACCGTATTAACCCGGAAGTCATCTCGAAATGTCATCATTGTGGAACACCAACAAGCCGCATGATTAACTGTGCCAATAATGAGTGCAATGAGCACATTCCTATGTGCGAAAACTGTGGCTGGGAAATGGAAGGTTGTTGCAGTAATGCCTGTAAATCTCACCCGCAAAAGCGAGTCTATAACGGTACAGGATACTACCCCAAACGTTCTGAAAGCTATTCTCCCAAGCAGGGATATATCAGTGCAAAGGGAAGTTTCAGGCTATAATTTATACGCTCGGTAGTTTACCCTACTGAGCGTATTCTGTTAAAGGTTTACGAAGTACATAATCGTTCATCCAATAGCCTCTTCCAATGTAGTTATCTTCATCCCGAACGTATTCAAATCCCAGTTTTTCGTAAAAATTCCGGGCATTATTACTTCGATTGACATTTAGCTCAAGGTATAGGCCGCCTTTTTCAGTAGCTTGCCTGGATACTTCATTTAACAGTATTCTGCCATAACCACGGCCCTGCCGATCCGGTAAAAAATAAATTTTATGCAGCTTAACCATCCCTTCTTCTTTAGGCTTGAAAGCAGCGAATCCGACGGGGTTTTCATTTTCAAGGGCTAATAGAAAAGTCGTTTTGTCCTCCATACTTTTACGGAGGGTTGTATCATTATACATCCAATCCAACATAAATTGCGATTGCTCCTCTGGGAGGATTGCTCCATAAGTAGGTCTCCAGGCAACTTGAGCAATCCGTTGAATACTAGGAAGATCAGCAGGAGAAGCTATTTTAATCTGCAAATCGGGCCTCATTTGTTCTTTTTTGCACAAGATAAAAAACCATAACATGGCTGCCAAATAGCCGTTGTCAGAAGAATGTCTGTTCAAAAACCTACCATCCTCGTCACCAATGATGACGATATTACTTCTAAAGGAATCCGTGTATTAGCCGAAGCCATGCAGGAAATAGGCGAAGTGGTAATCGTAGCCCCTGACCGT
This sequence comes from Siphonobacter sp., assembly GCA_047605205.1. Taxonomy (GTDB): domain Bacteria; phylum Bacteroidota; class Bacteroidia; order Cytophagales; family Spirosomataceae; genus Siphonobacter. The sequence continues at coordinate 36,058 of JASGGE010000008.1, read as the reverse complement.
CCGCAGTCGGGTCAGGGGCATGCCATCACTATTAATTACCCTATTCGCTTAAAACGTTCCCATGTATTTAGTGATCTGGTTGCTTATGAAACAACCGGCACCCCGGCCGACTGCGTAAAGATTGGCAAGCACCTGCTGTTTAAAGATAAAAAACCAGATTTGGTAGTTAGTGGAATCAATCATGGTAGTAATACGGCCATTAGTGTGCTGTATTCTGGAACGATGTCCGCCGCGATCGAGGCAGCTATTGAAGGAATACCAGCCATCGGATTTTCACTGGCCAATTATCACCCTGAAGCTGATTTCTCACATACCGTTGATTACCTTCAAAGCATTGCCAAACGGGTATTAAAGCGTGGCTTACCGGAGCATATTGCCCTGAATGTTAATTTCCCGGCCCGTACGGAAGAACCCTTGAAAGGGATTCGCCTGTGTCGTCAGGCAGATGCCCGATATATGGAACACTTCCAGCAACGCGAAGACCCTTATGGGCGTCCTTATTACTGGTTAGATGGGGATTTTGTGAATTTTGATCAGGGGGATGATACTGACGAGTGGGCTTTGGCTAATAACTACGTTTCGATTGTTCCCTGCAAATGTGATTTAACGGCTTATTCAACGTTAGAAGATTTAAAAAGCTGGCAATTCGAATAACAACAAAATCAAACAAGCTCATTCTTTGGAATTTGTATAGACAAGAGCTTATTTTTGAATGATCCGAAGTTTTTATTGACTCTAATTACATTACACTATGGCAGTACTCGGGAATCTACTGAAACGCAGTATCGGGATAACCGGAACGGTTATCCGCCGCCGCCGAGTAAATGGTTATAAATCCCAACGCAAGGCCTTCATTAAACTGCTCAATAAAGCACGGTATACTTCCTTCGGTGAGGCATATCACTTTGAAGAAATCTTTTCAGCCGCTCTTTTCCGGAAAGACAAGCACTTTTACGATCTCTACAAGAAATACGTTCCCGTTCATGACTATACCAAGATGTACGCCGAATGGTGGCATCTGACTAAGGAAGGCGAAAAAGACGTAAGCTGGCTAGGACGAGTGAAATTTTTTGCACTAAGCTCTGGTACCTCAGAATCGGCTTCTAAATACATTCCGGTCACGAAAGACATGGTCAAGGCCATGCAGCGTACCAGTATCCGTCAAATCATTGCTTTATCCGAATTTAAAGACCTTTCAGACGAGCTTTTTGAAAAAGGATATTTGATGCTCGGGGGCAGCACAGATCTAAAATTTAGTGGACGGTATTTTGAAGGAGATCTGAGTGGAATCAACGCCTCCCAAATACCATTCTGGTTCGAACGTTTTTATAAACCAGGAAAGGAGATTGCTCGTATTCGGGACTGGGAGGAGAAGCTCGAAGAAATTACCAAACAGGCTAAAGACTGGGACATTGGGTATGTCGTAGGTGTTCCGGCCTGGATTCAGTTGCTTCTTGAGCGGATTATTAAACATTATCACCTGAAAAACATTCACGAAATATGGCCTAATCTGGAAGTATTTGGCTGGGGTGGTGTTTCATTTGAACCTTACCGGGCTGGTTTTGAAAAGTTATTGGGTAAGCCCATTACGTACATTGAGACGTACCTGGCCTCGGAAGGATTCATTGCTTATCAATCGCGGCCTCATGCAAAAGGGATGCAATTAGCCCTTAATCAGGGTATATTTTTTGAATTTATTCCTTTCACCGATGAGAATTTTAATTCGGATGGCGAAGTAAAACCTCATCCCCATACGCTTATGATCGATGAGGTAGAGGAAAATGTTGAGTATGCCTTATTGATTTCTACCTGTTCGGGAGCCTGGCGATACCTGATTGGAGATACGGTTCGATTTACCGATAAGAAACGTTGTGAAATAACCATTACGGGCCGTACTAAACACTACCTGAGTTTATGTGGGGAACACCTTTCTGTTGATAATATGAACCGGGCCATTGAATTATCATCACAGGAATTAGGAATTTCGATTCCTGAGTTTTCGGTTGCGGGTGTTCCGCATGATTCAACCTTTGCTCATCATTGGTATATAGGAACGGATGATGCCATTGATCCTGAACGACTTCGTGAATTGATTGACGAGAATTTGAAAGAACTAAACGACGATTATGCCGTGGAGCGTTGCCATGCTTTGCGAAATGTTTTAATAACGATATTACCGGTTCAAACGTTTTACGATTGGATGGCATCCAAGGGGAAACTCGGCGGGCAGCACAAATTTCCCCGGGTACTTCGTAAGATGATGATTCAGGATTGGGAAAATTTTCTGGTTACTAAAGGCCTTTCTGAACTTGCAAGTAAATGATTGGCTTCCCTGGGCAGAAAAAGTTCATCGCAAAACCAATTGAGATGACGTAATTCTTCCACACAGATATCACTTAAAAAATCAGGCTTCAGTCCGTCTTCAATCAGGCGGACTGTTTTTTTGAGATCCAGAAAACGCATTTCTTCTGGACCGGTATGTTCAACTTTAGTGCCCCAATTGTATACGGGTAATACCTGCACATTTGTTAAAAGCGTTTTTACTTTCCCCTGCTGTTGTCCTTTTTCTATCGTCAGCTTTAATAGCGGAATAAGCCGATCCCACACAAAAATGTCATATGCCACGAAATCTGCCAGGGAATAAATCGCGAACCCTCTTTTCGTCTCTCCTGACCATGGATCATTAAACGTTATTTCCTCCATAGGCTGTGGGTTATGCGGGTGACTACCCAAAATCACATCGATACCACATTCTCTAAAAATCCGGTGATAAATTTCAACCGTATGAGCGGATGGATACGCCTGATAAGCATTACCCGCGTGGAGCAATAACATTACCATATCCGCTCCTAATTCTTTTACCCACTTTACCTGTCTGATAAGTTTTGACAAATCGGCTTCGGGTTTGTTAAGACGCTCATAATTAACCATCCATTCCCGTCCTTCGGTTGGAAGGAATTTATTTAGGTTGGCGGTCCAGGCCAGAAATGCAATTTTAATCCCATTACGTTCCAGTATTGGTGGCACTTCATTGGCGGTTTTATTAGTGCCCGTATGGAGAACCCCTCTTTTTTGTAAAAAATCGAGTGTCTTCAATAATCCTTCTTCGCCCTGATCCAGACTATGATTATTGGCCGTAGACAAGACATCATACTGCCTGCCGTTTCCAGAAAAAATATCAAACATTTCTCCAGAACCATTAAAGTGCATGTCATTTAACATGACCTCGGGTACCAGGGATGCTGGTTTTCCTTCATTAATGGGGGTTTCCAGATTTGCTACAACAATATCTGATCCGAAAAACCAGTCACCCACTTCATCCCACAAATGCTTCGTTGCGTTAGAGTTAATTCGTTCATAAGGCATTAAATCTCCGCCTACCGAAATGCTAACCCGTTGCTGAGGTATAAAATCAATATCAGGCTGAAAGCGTAAGGTTTGATTCCGAAAATGTTCTTTTAAGTTACCCTGTGCTTCTACTGGCGGAGCCATATAGTATTTATAGCCCAGATAGGCCGCCCCCAGGTAAGGTGACACACGTGGGTTCTCTTCGAAATTTTTAAGAGGCTTATTCCACGATTTTCGCTTCAGCCAGTAAAGAGGAAGAAAAGCCCGCCTCAGATTCCGCAACATCTTTTCCCCTTTTGCTGAAAAGGGCATAACCGGAAACATCTGGGAAGCCTGTAATCTTTTTTTCATATTGGTAAGCAAACCCTCAATTAAGGAAAAAAGGCCGTTTTCTAAGCGTGACCATCGATCCAGATTTCAATCTGTCGGTAGAGCAAATACACGCCCGTTCCCATAAAAACCAGTCCGCTCAAACGGTTAATATTGGTAATTAAAGAATCATTTAGAAAACGTTTGATTCGCTGGGCAAAAAAGGCGATACACAGCTGTGTCATAAAAATCGCTATTAAACAGGCTACGAAAAACAAAATACGATTGGTTAGTTCATATTTCAATACCCCTTTAACATAGGCTGATACGGATACCCAAATGATAAAGTTGGCCGGATTGGTAGCATTAAGTGTAAACCCGATGCCGAAATACTTCATAAAGCGAAAAAAACCTTTTTTAGGCTGACTACCTGGCACTTGCCTGCTGGCATGACGAAATGTGTTAAGGCCCATCGCCAAAAGAAATATAGCTCCGGCAAGGCGTAAAAAGGTATCGACATACGGAACATTTGGAATGAATGATGTTCCGGTAATGGCTATGAAAATAAAAATTGAATCACAGAGAATTACCCCCAGAGAAATACGTAAGCCGGTTGCCCAACCATGATCGAGACTATTACGAATTAAAGCAAAAAATACGGCTCCTAGTGTTAGGCACATGACTACGCCAGAAGAGAACCCTAGAAAAATGGCCTCCCAAAAATGTACTTCCATACGTTGAAAAGTAAATTGAAATTAAGCAACCGATGGATTAAAGTCCGCGTAATCGGGCTATTTTTAATAATCCATATACGCTGAGCGAATCAGTAATGCGATTTTGCATAACCATTTCGACGGCTTCGGGGAGTGGTAATCGCCATACCTGAATAATTTCGGTTTCATCATATTCGGTTTCTCCTGGCGTTAAGCCTTCTGCAACGTAAATGAACCCTTCTTCATCTGTTACGGAATTGGAAGTATGGATACGGCCAATCATTTCCCAGCGTTCGGCAGTTAATCCTGTTTCTTCTTTCAGTTCGCGTTTCGCTGATTCCAATGTATCTATCTCAAGCTTTCCTCCTCCCATTGGAATTTCCCAGGAATATTCTTCCAGAGGATAACGATACTGACCAACCAGCCAGGTATATCCTTCTTCATCAATAGGAATGATACCAATGGCTTTATTCTTAAAATGAGTAACCCCATAAATACCTGGCTTACCGGCGGGTGTAAGCACTTCTTCGTGGCGTAAGCGAATCCAGGGATTATCATATACTACTCTCGAGGAAAGCGTTTTCCAGGGTGATTTTTCAGATTCCATGCTGTAAAAATAGAGCATGGCTGCCGAATAGGTGCAGAAATGACTAATTTTGCAGGCCCGGTGGCTCTTTTGCGTATAGGTTGGGTGGGGAAAAGTCATGACCATTTCTCGAAAACAACAACTCATCTGGCTTTCTTTCGGTGTTAGCGTTTTGTTAATGCTTTTGAAATTTGTGGCCTGGTGGTTTACTGGTTCGAGTGCGATTTTATCAGATGCACTTGAGTCAATCGTTAATGTTATTGCTAGTGGTTTTGCCACATATAGCGTTTATCTGGCTGCTCAGCCACGTGATCTTAATCATCCATATGGACACGGGAAAATTGAATTTTTCTCAGCGGGACTCGAAGGCGTATTGATTCTGCTGGCGGGTATTTTCATTATTATTCAGGCTATTCGGCAGTGGATTTATCCCGAACCTTTACAGAAGCTCGACACCGGGATCTTCCTCCTGTCTGTTACGATGGTAGTGAATTATGTAGTAGGTTATTTTGTTCAAAGGGAAGGGATGCGTCAGGCTTCACCATCACTCCTTGCGGATGGCAAACATTTACAGTTAGATGCCCTGTCTACCTTATTTCTTCTTTTGGGAGTAACTCTTGTATTACTGACTGGCTATGACTGGATGGATTACCTGATTTCCGTTGTATTTGGTATTTTACTGGTTTTCAACGGTTTTCAGATCGCCCGAAAATCAGCCGGCAGTTTAATGGATGAAGTGGATACTCCTACCCTACAACAGGTTGTAGAAATACTGACCGAACAGCGAAAAGAATACTGGATTGATGTGCATAACCTGCGTATCCAGCAGTATGGAGCCGATTTGCACGTTGATTGTCACTTAACGTTACCTTATTACTGGAATTTAGAACGCGTACACAATGCTGTTCATGAATTTGAGGATGTACTCGATGAAAAGATTGATTCGCAGGTTGAAATCTTTGTACATGCTGATCCATGCTTGCCTGAGTGTTGCCCGCATTGCCAGGTAGAAAATTGTCCGGTTCGTCAGCAACTCTTTAGTAATTCAATTTTCTGGAACCAGGAAAATATGGTTTTAAATCAAAAACACTTTCTGGAAGCAATTAATAAAGATTAGTGTTGAACACTCATTCACAGGCAAAAGCTTAAGCCCCTGCCTATGAATAAGAAATCAGTCTCTACTTAGGAATGTCTTTAGATTCTTTTTGCTGAATTAAGGCGTTCATTTGCTGCATTGTTTTTTGAAGCCCTTCGTTCGATCCATCCAGAAAGATGACATTTCCTTTTCCATATTCGGCAAAATGGCGAATGGCTTCCGTCCACATGGAAAACATTACCAGCGAAGGATCAAGCTTGCGTTCTTTTAGTTCCTGCACGGCCTGGGCCATTCCTTTTGACACCTCTTCCCGAAATAATGCAATTCCCTGGCCACGTAACTGAGCCGCGACGCGTTCGGCCTCTGCTGCAATTTTGATTGCATTCCCTTCGGCTTCGGCAGCTTTGGTTTTAGTAATCAACAAGGCCTGACCTTCATTTTCAGCCGCGGCCCGTAAGTTATTGGAAGCAACAACCTGGGCCATAGACCGCATAATCGCCTCATCAAATGTTATGTCATTTAGCTGTAAATCAATTAGATGATAGCCCCAGGCTATTAACATATCATCAATTTCAGCTTTCACGTGGGAAACAATCTCTGTCCGCAAAGCCAAAATTTCTGCCTGCTTTTTCGTAGCTACATAACTACGTATGGAACCTTCAATAGTACGGGTAAGAGCCTGCATTAAACTCCGCTGATCGACAAACTTAAAGGCTACATTTTTAATGGCTTCTTCAGATTGATTTAATACTGCGTATACGAGCATAGCCTTAAAGCGAACATTTGCCTGGTCATTGGTAATAGCCTGAAATTCAAGCTCAACTGCCTGGTTCTGAATTGAAATATGCCGGTATATAAATTCAACAAAAGGTATTTTAAAATTTAAGCCAGGCATCATAATCCGCTGGTATTTCCCAAATACGGTTACAACTGCCACTGTACCCTGCTGTACAATGACCACGCTTAAATAGAGGACGATGATGATGAGAAAGATGAAGAAAAAGCTTCCAGACAGAATTGGCATAACGATAAAAAATTAGGTTTTAGAAAAAGGTAAAAAACAAATTTTACGAAAACTACTACTTACTGGATTTTTAATCGAATCGTTTTTTTGAAAGGTAACAATTGCTATTGAAACGGTTAGAAAAAGGTATAAAAAAAGGATTCAACCCTGTTGAATCCTTTAGGCAGATAAAATCAGAGAATATATCTTTAGGATAAACCTAAATAGTTCAAAAATTCCTGCTTTTTGGTTTCGTCTTCAAATGCCCCGCCGTAAAAAGCAGTAACCGTAGAAGAAGTAGGATCTTCGACTCCACGCATGGATACACATAAATGTTTGGCATCAATTAATACGGCTACATCCGGAGTACCTAAGGCTTTCTGAACAGCCTGCCCAATTTGCATAGTCATTCGCTCCTGTACCTGTGGGCGTTTCGCGAAATGTTGTACCAGCCGATTCAGCTTCGAAAGCCCTACTACTTTTCCATTCGAAATATAAGCTACGTGAGCTTTTCCCATAATGGGTACAAAATGGTGCTCACAGTTTGAATAAAAATGAATATCACGCTCTACAAGCATCTGATTATATTGAAACTTGTTTTCAAAGAGTGTCATCACTGGGGCATTCTTTGGGTTGAGTCCACTGAAAATCTCCTTTACATACATTTTAGCAACCCGCATTGGAGTTCCTTTCAGGCTATCATCCGTTAAGTCAAGACCTAGCGTCAGCATAATTTCCTGAAAATGATTCTGAATCTTTTCAATTTTCTCTTCGTCACTTAGCTCGAACGTATCTGCACGTAAGGGTGTATCAACAGACGTAGCTATGTGATTATCACCAAATTCATCTTCAATAGTTGTATCAGCTAATAGGGTATTCAACATAATTTCGTTCGGTTTCATACAAACGGATATTTAAATCGAGCTGGGGGTTAAGGTTGGCTCGTAAACGGTCGTAAATCACAATCGCAATGTTTTCAGCACTGGGGTTCAGGTATTGAAATTCCTGCGTATCAAGATTTAGGTTTTTATGATCAAACTTATCAATAACATGAACTTTAATTAAGTCAGATAATTGCTTCAAATCAATCACAAATCCAGTTTCCGGGTCTACTACTCCACTTACTTTAACAATTAGCTCATAATTATGACCGTGGAAATTTGGATTATTACACAAACCAAAAACCTGTTTATTTTTCTCATCGGACCAGGCTGGATTGTGCAAACGGTGAGCGGCGTTAAAATGCTCCTTGCGAAACACTGCAACTCGTTTTTCTTCCATAAAACTATTCAATTACGAATGGATTGCTTAGGATGTTGATTCGGCAGTCGTCTGAAAGTTTGTCAGCAACACTCCCTAAATCGAGGAAAGGTTATCTTTAAGCACCTGTTAAACGGTTATACTTCTATAATTGTTCCGGATAAAAGAAATAAATCCATTTTGCGGCGTTTATTGTAACGATACTCTGCTTTCTATATCATTTAAAAAAGTTCTACATTTGAAAATATCATTTGCTAGATGCCTGGGTTTTAAGATATTTAATAGTTTTAGATACAAAGTTCCCAAACATTATTCGGTAACGGATCATTTGAGATGTAGTTATTATTAAAATTATTTATAAATTCACGAGTCGAATGTAACAACCTATTTACACACTATCAATTCTCCTGTTCTACACATAACCTGTTATGACTCAATCAAGCAAACCCCAGTCGTATCTGGGCCCCCTTATTATCACTGGAGTCTTATTCTTTACTCTGGGTTTTATTACCTGGACCAATAGTACCCTGATTCCTTTTTTACAGATTGTATGTCAACTAAGCGATTTTGAAGCCTTTTTTGTTACCTCTGCTTTTTACATGTCTTATTTCTTTCTGGCGATTCCTTCCTCTGGCATTCTTCAGAAAGTAGGCTTTAAAAACGGTATCATTTTCGGATTGATTATTACCGCGGTTGGTTCCCTGGCATTTATTCCGGCTGCTCAGAATCGAGTGTTTGGGCTTTTTCTGTTAGGGCTTTTCATACAAGGTATGGGATTGTCTCTGTTACAAACAGCTATTAATCCTTATGTAAGTCTTCTAGGGCCAATCGAGAGTGCGGCCAAGCGAATCAGTATTTTAGGTATTTGCAATAAATTCGCTGGCATTATTAGTCCCATTATCATGGGTGGCTTAGTGTTAAAAGGGGCTTCTGAACTCCAAACAAAACTATTAACGGTTACAGGTGCTGAAAAAGAAACCATCCTGCAGGAGATGGGCACTCGGGTGAATACACCTTATATCGTCTTGGCCATTTTCCTGGTTTTAGTTGCTGTATTGATTAAATTTTCCACTCTTCCAGAAATTGAGGAAGATGAAGAAAGCGTTCAGGCTGCCGGTACCAAGTCTAGTGTTTTCTCGCATCCTAATTTAGTATTAGGGGTCTTTGCCATTATCTTTTACGTTGGAGCAGAGGTTATCGCTGGGGATGGTATTTCGCAGTATGGCAAGAATATTGGTATCAGCCTGGATAAAGCCAAATATTTCTCATCGCTTACGTTGGGGGCAATGCTCATCGGCTATGTAATTGGTATCATTACGATTCCTAAGTACATCAAACAGGAAATGGCTCTGGTATATTCAGCTGTAGCAGGGATCCTATTTACCATCCTGGCCATTTTTACTTCAGGCTATACTTCGGTTTATTGCATTGCTTTAATGGGTCTGGCAAATGCATTAATGTGGCCTTCTATTTTCCCTCTGGCTATTAAGAAATTAGGTAAATTCACAAAACTCGGTTCAGCAATGTTAGTTATGGGGGTTGGTCCTGGTGGAGGCTTGGTACCCCTAGCCTACGCGGCATTAGGTGGAGAAGCAAATCCTCAGCGTGGTTTCTGGGTAATGGGCTTTTGCTATGCTTATATTTTGTTCTATGCATTAGTTGGTCATAAAAAAACATCCTGGTAATATAATATCCTTATTATAAAAAGAGGGTATCGAACCAGATTCGATACCCTCTTTTTATGGTATTCATTATCAAGACTATATGAACAAACCGAATATTCATTCTGTATTGTATCAAACAAAATATACATTATCTGGTTTGCGTATTTTATCCTATTGCTACTTTCTTACAACCTGGAAACATTTCTTTTTACTCCAGCGTTTATCCAAAAGGATTTCTTCTTATTACGCTTGTACCCTGCTACCTTTGTAAACGGAGTAATCCATTATCTGCATGGAAGTAAAAAACGATCTGCCCACTTTTACGGGCAAACTATATTGTCCTTCTCTGACCTCCTACCAGCGTAGGGAAACAGTCCAGGTACAAATTGGTGATTTATGGATGGGTTCTGAGTATCCAATACGGGTTCAATCCATGACAACCGTGGATACCATGGATACTTTAGGTTCAGTAGAACAATCCATTCGAATGATTGAGGCTGGTTGTGAATTGGTTCGAATTACTGCTCCGAGTGTAAAAGAAGCCCAGAATCTCGATCAGATCCGTAAAGAATTACGAGCACGCGGATATAATACTCCAATTTGTGCAGACATCCACTTTACACCAAATGCAGCTGAGCTAGCGGCCCGGCTGGTTGAAAAAGTCAGAATTAACCCAGGTAATTACGCCGATAAGAAACGCTTTGAAGTATTTGAGTATACCGAAGAGGCTTATCAAGCTGAAATTCAGCGGATTCGTGATAAGTTTTTACCCCTTGTCCGGATATGTAAAGAATACGGAACAGCCATGCGGATTGGAACGAACCACGGTTCGCTCTCTGATCGAATTATGAGTCGTTATGGGGACACACCACTAGGTATGGTGGAATCAGCACTGGAATTTTTACGGATTTGCGAAGACGAAAACTATTCCAATCTGGTTATTTCCATGAAGTCGTCCAATCCTCAAGTAATGATTGAGGCATATCGTTTACTTGCCCATAAATTACAGGAAGAGGGTTTAAAACCTTATCCGTTGCATTTAGGCGTTACTGAAGCCGGTGAAGGCGAAGATGGTCGCATTAAATCAGCTATGGGTATTGGAACATTGCTGGAAGATGGCTTGGGTGATACCATTCGTGTAAGCCTGACGGAAGATCCGGAATTTGAAATTCCGGTGGCTCAAACGCTGGTCAATCGATATACGCAACGAGTCGCTCAATTCATTCAACCCTTTGAAGTCTCCCCAATTGATCCCTTTAGTTATCATAAGCGGGAAACCGTAGAAATTGAAAATTTTGGTAGCCGCAACGTGCCCCGGGTTATTGCTGATTTTTCAGAAATACAAGTCAAGGAACCTGCCGGTTTACAATCGATAGGGCATTTTTATTTACCCGCTACTGACAAATGGGCCATGAATGATTTAGGAGCTGATTACCTCTATACCGGTCAGCGGCCTATTCATTTCATGCTCCCGAACGGACTGCGTGAGATTATTGATTTTGAAATCTGGAAATCTCTTGAAAATCAGTCACATAAATATCCATTACTCAATTCTACTGAATACCTGACTGCCATACAGGTTGGGTTAATTCATCATACCATGCATTTCCTGCGGCTTGAAATACATGACCTACGGGAAGAGTTAATCGGGTATTTACAGGAAGATCCGCAATTGGTGCTAGTGGTTTATACGAACAATCCGCACGGAATGCCTGAATTGCGTCGTTTATTTTTCAAGCTCATTCAGAATCGGATTCACTTGCCCGTTGTAATTCAATGGCAAGTCCCAACGAATCAGGCCGACGAAACGATTTTATTCGCTTCTACGGACTGCGGCGGACTTCTGGCAGATGGTTTGGGCGACGGACTGTTACTGAAAAATCAGGATCCTAAACTACTGAATTCACTCGCGTTTGGTATCCTTCAGGCCGCCCGAACCCGTATCAGCAAGACTGAATATATTTCCTGCCCCTCCTGTGGCCGAACTTTATTTGATTTACAGGAAACAACGGCTTTAATTCGCCAACGAACGGATCACCTGAAGGGAATTAAAATCGGAATTATGGGTTGTATTGTAAACGGTCCTGGTGAAATGGCCGACGCTGATTATGGTTATGTGGGGATGGGCGTAAACAAGATTGCGTTATATCGCGGTCAGGAAGTAGTAAAACGATCGGTGCCTGCGGATCGGGCTCTGGATGAATTGATTGAACTGATGAGAGAAGACGGTGTCTGGAAAGAACCTGAAGCAGTTGTTTCTTTTTGATGAGGATTGAACACTAAAATTTATTCAAAAACATGGATGCTAATCGCATAAAGAAACAGTTTCAATTAGGAGATGCCTTCCGCTATTTCATTCAGGTATTCCGTAAAAAAGATCCATCGAGACCCGATAGTTTCAATTTACGGCTTATGCACGGAATTAATCGCATTAGTATTCTTATGTTTTTGTTCTGCCTGATTGTTATGATTGTGCGGGCCATTATGAGAAGCTAGTCAGATAATGAATGTAGAGCATTTTCGAATGTATTGTCTGGCGAAAAAGGGAGTCACCGAAGAAACTCCCTTCGGACCGGATACTCTGGTATACAAGGTAATGGGCAAAATGTTTGCCTTAACCAGTATAGACTCTGAGGAATTTAGCTGTAACTTAAAGTGCGATCCCGAACGAGCTATTGAACTACGTGAACGACACGACTGGATAAGCCCTGGTTTCCATATGAACAAAAAGCACTGGAATACCCTTACTCCTGAGATAACCTCTCCTGACACCTTAGTATACGAACTTATTGATCATTCCTATGAGCTGGTGGTAACAAGTTTACCGAAGAAACTTCAGTCTGATTTATCGGGCATTTGATTTAGTATGGAAACGTTTGTTTTGATATTACTTTTCATTCCTTATCTGATCATCAAGTATTTTACGGATGATCACGATACTGCTGCGGACAAAGATCGAAAACGCTTTAGCGAAGGAATAGAACTAGTACAAAACAAACAATATGAGGAAGCTTACGCATTCTTTACCCTTTTAGTAAATCGCTATCCGAAATCGGCCATTGCTCACCTCTATAAGGGCATCTGTAATTATTATTTAAGCAATTACTATTCCGCCATTTACGATTTTACCCGGTCGGCTTCCTTCGACAATACCCTTTGGGAAGCTTGTCTTTATAAAGGAATGTCGCATCTGGAATTAGGGGAAATCACAACCGCCTTTCTTGAATTGGATAAAGCCGTATGGCACACCCGTTCTGAAAATCCGAACGTATTGCGTTTTCGTGGGGAGGCTCATTTTCGTCTGCATCACTATGATTCTGCCCGGCTTGACTGGGAAAAAGCGGCTCAGTTAGGTGATGAAAATGCGGCTTATCTACTGCAAACCAATTTTGGTCGCCCATTTCGGCTCCGTAAATCCCGCTAGCAAGTTTCCAGGAAAGATTTTATCTTTAATAACTCCTATTTTATAAATTTTTTATATTTTATTGAGGGATAAGCCTACTTTGGCGTGTCTTGAAAGAAATAACGCTATTGTATGAACGCCACCCTGCTATCTGTTAAGCCGTTCCTGAGCGAAGACTTCCTATTGCAATCTGAAACAGCTCGCGTTCTCTATCACGAATACGCGAAGGAAATGCCTATTATTGATTACCATTGTCACTTACCACCCGATCAAATTGCGGCTGACCGTACATTCAGCAACTTAACCCAAATCTGGCTATATGGCGATCATTATAAATGGCGGGCCATGCGTGCCAATGGCATCTCGGAGCAATATTGCACGGGTGATGCTGCTGATTATGCGAAGTTTGAGAAATGGGCTGAAACGGTTCCTTATACCATGCGAAATCCGTTATATCACTGGACCCATCTGGAATTACAGCGATATTTTGGAATTGACCAGATTCTTAAGCCTTCTTCAGCAAAAGCTGTCTATGACGAAGCAACTACCTTACTGAATACCCCTGATTATTCTACCCGCAATTTATTACGTCGTATGAATGTGGAGGTAGTTTGTACAACGGATGATCCGACTGACGACTTACGGTATCATCAGCAATTACGGCAAGAAGGATTTGAAATTCAGGTACTTCCTACTTTCCGGCCTGATAAAGCCATGCTATCCATTGACGATTCTGTGGCTTTCAATGCCTATGTTGATAAAGTAGAGAGCCTTACCGAGTGTACCATTAGTACGTATGATGAATACGTTGCTGCTCTTCGAAAACGTCATGATTTTTTTGCTTCATTAGGTTGCCGCTTGTCTGATCATGGGCTAGAGCAAATCTACGCCCATCCTTATACAGAGGCAGAAGTTCGGATGATTTTCAGTAAAGCTCGCAGTGGCCAGTTACCAACTGAAGAAGAACGTCTGCAATTCAAATCAGCGATGCTCATTGAATTTGCTATTATGGACTGGGAAAAGGGCTGGACCCAGCAATTTCATTTAGGAGCTTTACGCAATAATAATACTCGAAAACTCCGTACGCTCGGCCCTGATACCGGCTGGGACTCCATCGGAGATTTTGATCAGGCCCGGTCATTATCAACTTTCCTCGACATGTTGGATAATGAAGATAAGCTGGCAAAAACGATTTTGTATAATCTGAACCCTGCTGATAATGATGTCTTTGCCACCATGATCGGGAATTTCAACGACGGTTCTTACGCCGGGAAAATTCAGTGGGGCTCAGGCTGGTGGTTCCTCGATCAGAAAGATGGAATGGAAAAGCAGATGAATACCCTTTCGAATATGGGCCTGTTGAGTCGTTTCCTGGGAATGTTAACCGACTCACGTAGTTTTCTCTCTTATCCTCGTCACGAATATTTTCGTCGGATTCTCTGCAACTTAATTGGTAATGACGTTGAGAACGGCGAACTACCCACTGATATTGAATGGCTGGGGCAAATGGTACAGAATATTTGCTACTACAACGCCAAAAACTACTTCAAATTCTAACAAAAAAGCGGCTGAGAGATCAGCCGCTTTTTTGTTATTTACTTACTTCTTTCAGGATTTTTTCGTAAGGTATTGCTGAAAATCTTCCTGCTTTTGCTGTTTGTACAGCCATTTGGGCTAGTCGAATGGCTTCTGCCTTATTACCAATTCGCTTGTAGGTCTGAGCCGCTTCTGATTGCAGATTAGCCTTCTCAGTGATATTACCCGGCATTCGCTGAGCAGCCTGCATGAGCAATCCTGCCGCCTGTAATAGTATAGTTTTATCTTTTGCTTTTGCGGCCAGGTATTTACCAATGAAACGATATTCGTCAATACCAGGTGAAGCAGATTTAATGTATCGATCAACACGAGCAGGAACTTTATTCCACTGCCCCGCCCGGATATATGCATTTAATTCGGGAATAAGCGTTCGATTCTCAACTGTTTTTTTATCTAATCCTAAAGTCGCTAAATAACTTCCTAACCTGGTGATTCGTTCAGATGACATCCGTGAACCTCTGCTGGAATATAAAGTAGACATTACTACCGTTTCGCCGGCTGTCTGGATTTCTTTCGCATCACGGCCTTTACGATAATCTGCGATATGCTTCACAAAGTATTCAAACAAAGGGTTTTCGGCATCTAGCATTGCTTTCTGGATTAAAGCAAAGGATACTGGGTCCGTATAATTCGATACTGATTTCGCATAGGCATTTACAGCCTGAATATTGGCAGCAGTATCTTTTACAATGCGGCTATAATAGGCATAGTCAGCTAAAAAATCAGCGTTCCGATCACCCGAACGAAATCGGCTGGTGTAATTGGAAGCTCTCAACTTAGCAGAGACCGCATTTTTGGCAACTGCTATTATATCCTTTACCGAATTTGGGCTATTCTGGGCATGCAATAGCTTCACATTCGGGTCAAAAAACAAAAAAATGGGTAAGGACGGAATAACCAAATGTTGCTTTGCCAGAAAACTCTGAGCTTCTGCGGTGTTAACATCCAGCTTGTAACTGACAAAATTCGTATTGAAAGCCTTACCAACTTCTGCATTTTGAAAAGTTGGAATGAAACTCTCACAAATATGACAAGTAGGCGAATACACCTCAATAAACACCAGTTTATTACCGGCCTTTGCCTGATTGAAGGGAGTGCGTAAGTTCCCCTGCACAAAATTCACCTGCCCCCTTACAGCGGGCAAGCCACTTAATACAAATAGAAGTAGTAATAAAGCTCTCACGGGCGACTAACTAACTTATTGATTACGCTGCATTTCCTCAAGTTCGGCTTTCAGATTGCGGCTGAGGATTTTACATAAATCGTGAATCTGTTCAGCCATTTTTTTGTCGCCAGTAGCAGAAACTACCGAATCGGCCACACCCGACATAATCTCAATATAAAACTGTTTCATATCCCCTACTTCCATGTCTTTCGTCCACAGATCCAGTTTCATCGTCGCCCGGTGATAACGATCCCAGGTTGCCACTGAAATAGCCTGTGTATCATTCAAACCCTCATTTGGGTTATCACTTGCATCCCAAAAAATCTTGTCGGGAACGTTATTGTCATCAAGCTGGATGTCAAAATGGATTTCTGCTTTTTTCATTGCTTCGTTACATTGCTCGAAGTAGGTACTTCAATGTATAATGGTGTAATAGGTAAGTCTTAATGCCTCCGTAAGGTTCCAGGGTTATTGGCCAAAAACTTTTTTAAGTAAATCCGTCACACGAGCCGCCGGATCCTTCCGGATTTTCGCTTCTTCCTGAGCTACCAATACAAACAGGCCATCTACTGCCTTTCTGGTTGCATAATCATTTAAATCAGAATTGATTTTCGTCGGAGCAAAAGGCAATTTATTATAAGAAGTGGCAATTGTTGAATAGTAGTTTGTTGCTTCCGTTTTTGCTAATGCCGTCTGAATAACCGGACTAAATTCTTTGTACAACGCATCGAAAGAAGTTTTCCTGAGGTAGTTCGTAGCCGAGGCACTATCTCCTTTTAAAATACTAACTGCATCCTGAATGGTCATTTTGGTAATAGCATCCACAAAAATTGGAAATGCCTTTTTCGCCGCATCTTCCGCACCTCTGTTCATCGTTAGCAGGAAATTATCTACTTGTTTGCCCAGGCCAATTTTACGAAGTGTATTTTCAACATTCTGTACATCAGGAGGTAAGGGTATTTTAATCAATGGATTTTTATAAAAGCCATCAACTTTTGATGCCTGATCTGAACCATTACGAATTCCAACGGTTAAGGCTTCTTTCAAGCCTTTGGAAATTTCTTCTGAACTTAAACCCCCACTACTTGAAGTCTCTTTTAAGATTGCACCTGCTTTTTCAAGTATACCGCCAATGCCTTTTTTCTTGGTTTGTGTACTATCAGTCTGAGCCTGTGCCAGTTGTAATGTAATGCACAAGGCAATTGTGCTTATCACTATTTTTTTCATGGAATGGTATTCAAGTATGAATTAAAAACCAGTTACTAATTTTTACTTTTGACAACAAAAGTAGGGTCAAAATCTAAACATCAACGTACAAATTCGAGTGAACCCGTTTAATCGTTGAGTTTGTTTCTCCATAAAACAGTATCATTTTTTCGTATGAAGTCCATTACTGCAGAAGTTATTACCATTGGTGATGAAATTTTGTTTGGACAAATAACCGATACAAATACTCAGTGGATTAGTGCTGAGCTATCGGCGATCGGGGTTCGAACCATCCGCAAGAGTTCAGTTGGGGATCAGGAGAATGCTATTTTGTCAATTCTTGCCGAAGCCGAACAACGAGCTGACCTGATTATCATCACGGGAGGGTTAGGGCCTACCAAAGATGATATTACCAAACACACGCTATGTACGTTTTTCGACACAACGCTGGAAATTAACCCCGATGCGTTGAAAATGGTTACCGATTTTTTTCAGAAACGAGGGCGTGAACTCACGGATTTAAACCGCCAGCAAGCTGCCTTACCCGTAGGATCGGTTTATTTACCGAACACATATGGCACCGCTCCGGGAATGTGGTTAGAGCATAATGGCACCTATTTTGTTTCGTTACCTGGTGTACCACATGAAATGAAAGGGCTAATGACGGATGAAGTATTACCCAGAGTTAAAGCTACTTTTGCTCTCCCCGTTATTTACCATAAAATGATTCATACTATCGGCATTGGGGAATCTTACCTGGCCGAACGGATTGAGCACTGGGAAGATGCCTTACCACCTCATATCCGGCTAGCCTATTTACCATCCATGGGGATGGTTAAACTAAGGCTAACGGCCACTGGTACTTCAGAATTACTTTTGAAAGAAGAGGTAGATGAGCAAATTTATAGGGTATTACCGCTTATTGATCAGTACGTCTTTGGATATGATGGTGATACATTTGAAGACGTAATTGCCATGCTATTATCAGCATCCGGTAAAACCCTGGCTACGGCAGAAAGCTGTACGGGTGGCTATCTAGCCCATTTGCTTACCAAAGTTTCGGGCAGCTCTGGTTACTACGCGGGTGGAGTGGTTAGCTACTCAAATGATGTTAAAGTACAGGCTTTAGGAGTTAAACCCGAAACGCTGGATACTTACGGAGCCGTTTCAGAAGAAACCATTCGGGAAATGGCCGAAGGTATTAGAAACCGATTCGGTACGGGCATTGGCCTGGCTACTAGCGGTATTGCGGGGCCATTGGGCGGAACGCCGGAAAAACCAGTAGGCACAGTATGGATTGCAATTGCCACGCAGGAAACAACCATCACCCGAAAATTACAATTAGGTGGAGATCGTCAGCAGAATATTCATCTTTCCGCGATGAATGTGCTTAATTTACTCCGCAAATTGCTGCTCAAAATGGAGTTAGTATAGGTAAGTATTTCAGAAAAGGAAGCTCCTTTTCTAAACATGATTGATATGACCGAAATTCTGATGCCCGCTATGGGCGAGAGTATCCATGAAGCAACAGTATTAACCTGGCTGAAAAAACCCGGCGAGCGTATTGAAGTGGACGAGGCCTTGTTAGAAGTAGCTACCGATAAAGTTGATACTGAAATTCCGTCTACACATGCAGGTGTTATTAGAGAACTATTAGTAAAAGAAGGTGATGTGGCCATCATTGGTAAACCCATTTGCCTGATTGAATCATCAGATAATAAGGAGGTTATAACGGCGAATGAGCCTTTTCCTACTGTTACGGAAGCCGCCGAAGCTCTGGAAAAAGAGTTTCAGCATAACACATTAACCTATAGTTCTTCAGTAAAATCAACTGACAATGGCCAAAACACTCGCTATTACAGTCCTCTGGTTTTAACAATTGCTGAAAAAGAAGGAATTTCAAAGGACGAATTAAACACCGTTCCTGGGACAGGTGCCGAAGGAAGAGTAACTAAAAATGATATTCTTCAATACCTTTCTAACCGCCAGGCTACGCCTGTAAAACCAGCTGAAGTACTAACAAGGGCTACAACCAGATCAGCCGGGGCCGTTGAGATTATTGAGATGGATCGCATGCGTAAGCTAATTGCCGAACGTATGCTCGACTCGAAGCGTACCTCTCCACACGTGAGTAGTTTCGTTGAAACGGATATGACGGTTCTTTCGAAATGGCGTGAGAAAATGAAAGGTCAGTTTCAGAAAGAATATGGCGAAAACCTCACTTATACTCCTCTTCTGATCGAAGCTGTCGTGAAAGCCATTAAGGATTTTCCAATGATTAACAGTTCGGTAGAAGGAGATCGAATCCTGGTAAAAAAAGCCATTAACATTGGTATGGCCGTTGCTTTACCCAATGGAAATTTAATTGTCCCAGTGATTCATCATGCCGATGAATATAATTTGGTAGGATTAACCAGGAAAATTAATGACCTGACCAAACGGGCTCGCGAAAATAAGCTTAAGCCAGAAGACCTAACAGACGGAACCTATACGGTTTCAAATATCGGCACTTTTGGAAACATCATGGGAACCCCCATCATCGTTCAGCCTCAGGTAGCGATTATGGCATTTGGAGCCATTCAGAAAAAACCCGCAGTCATTGAAACGCCAGATGGCGACTTTATCGGAATTCGTCAGAAAATGTTTATTTCACACTCCTATGATCACCGTATTGTGGATGGTTCGTTGGGAGGGCGGTTTGTCAAACGTGTTTCTGATTATCTGGAACAATTTGATCCAACGCGTAAGTTGGTTTAAAAAAAGAAAAGGGTTTTTTAAAAACCCTTTTCTTTTTTATTTAGCCGAAGCCGTTTTATCAGGCTCAAAATCAAGCGATACGGAATTCATACAATAGCGTTTGTGCGTTGGAGCAGGGCCGTCATCGAACAGATGGCCTAAATGAGCTCCGCATCGACCACAAAGTACCTCAATTCGATGCATCCCGTGTGAATGATCTTCCTGATACCTGACACTATTAGGGCCTTTGGTTTCAAAGAAACTAGGCCATCCACAAGTGCTGGCAAATTTGGCATCCGAGCGAAACAAGTCATTTCCACAGGCAGCACAATAATATTCTCCCAGCCCCATAAAATCCCAATACTTTCCACGAAAAGCCCATTCTGTACCCTTTTCCCGGGCAACGGCATACACTTCCGGAGAAAGAACCTTTTTCCAGACTTCATCCGGCAAATTCAATTTAGTGGTATCAGTACGTGAATAATAAGGGTTTTTTACTTCCATGTTCTTTTCATTTGTTTTCGTCTGGCAGCTTCCAATCAGTGTTACAAAACAGGTTAGCCATACACCCAGCATTAGTTTTTTCATATTCCGATTTAGAAAAAGAATGTGCCTTAATAACACAACTTGGTTTACCAATGTTCGGATACGTTCATTTATTTCATAGGCATCATCCCCTGCTTTATCAGGATGCTTGCTAATGCTCCCCTTCAGGCAACAAAAAGGAGCCTGATTTTTAGTTTGCTATGAAAAAACAAAAAAAGAAACCAGCAGAAAACTGACAAAAAACTTGCCAAATAAGGTTTCGATTTTCTACTTTTGCAGCCCGAAGCCCAACAAAGCACCGGGGTGATTAGCTCAGCTGGTTCAGAGCATCTGCCTTACAAGCAGAGGGTCGGGGGTTCGAATCCCTCATCACCCACTCTTCAAAAAGCACTTGGCAACTCAAATTGCTAAGTGCTTTTTTATTTGCACAAGATTTGCACGAAATCTCATAACTCTCAAAGAGTCCTTCTCAATCCGTCTAAAGAAAAATTAACTCTATTTATTTTGATCGTAAAGAGTTAATTGGATTTTTATCGCTGTTCGAATGGTATTAAAGCTTACCGTTATGAAGGCAATACCAGTAGTCAACAAAGCCGCTACGGCAAATACCTGCCAGATAATCTCAATGCGGTAAGCAAAGGTTTCCAGCTCAGCTAGTTGTCGCATACCAGGCTGCCGGAATCGCTACAATAAAGGCAATTAATACCAGTGTAATGAAGTTTTTCGAAAGCAGATTGGAAATCTGAAAGACCGAAGCTCCCAGCACTTTTCGTATGCCAATTTCTTTGGTTCGCTGCTGAATAGAAAGACTCACCAATCCGAATAAACCAATGCAGGAAATAAAGATAGTCAGCACGGCTCCGAAGGTGATAATCTGTTTCCATTTGGCTTCAGCTTCATACTTTTTATAGTTCAGATCAGCCATAAAATCATACGTAAACGGACGATAAGGAACCAGTTTGTGATAAGTACGTTCAACTGACTGAATGATTTGAGGAATTTGATCCGGTTTCACACGCAATCCGCACTTACCGTATGGTAAGTGCGGATTGGTGGTGAACACCTGAGGTTTGATTTTTTCTTTAAGAGAATGAAAATGATAATCCTTTATAACCCCTACAATAGTCAATTTATGATTCTTATCATTCAGGAAACCCACTGTTTTGCCCACTCCTGAATCTTTCCAGCCCGCTTGCCGGATAAAAGCCTCATTTACTAAAACAGAATTGGTTGAATCAGCTGGAATAGCTTCTGAGAAATTACGGCCTGCTACTAATGAGATACCCATGGTAGGCAAGAAACCTTAATATGTTGATACTGAACATCCATTTGAATAGTATTAGCACTATACACTATTGCAAATCTTAGAATGGAACCGATGTTACAAACAATCTATAAGTTTTATCCTTCCAAAGAAATCATTCGGTCTCAAAACGAAGTTGATTACGCTCCACAATCTATCAAAAGAGAGAAACTATGTAAACAGCTTTTGCGAGACCCCTCTCTTCAATCAAACTGGACGAATTTCAAGAGCCAGGTATTACAAGAATTTACAAATTTTATAGACACTAGTACAGATACTGAATTTTATCAATCTATTCCAAGCAAGCGACTTGGAATATACGCTTACATTGCGAAAGCTCCGCTTCAAACTCTTTGAGCTGAGCTACATCCATATCCGATTCGTCTTCCACTGATAAAAGGCGGGCTAGTTAACACCACATGCTCACGGCAGATGTGTGCCACTGATTGGCCGCTTTCCTGCGACTTGAGAAGCCTATGAGCTGGCCCTCTATAAATATGCTCTTTTTCATTTTTTATTCCCCTTTTTAATAATAGCACTTTCTATATTTCTATGTACTACGATTTATAGGGAAGCTTTCAAAGGGATTTAAAAACGCCATGATACTTCTAAAAGTATATAACGTGGAATGAGTTTTGTTTGCTGAATAGTGAATTTATAATCAGAAATAGCACTGTTCATTAGATTATTCGTATTGAGAAGATTTTTGCCACTAATAGAAAAGGTTAATTTGTGTTTAATAGCTTCATAAGATAACCATAAATTAGCAAAATAGTATGATCTATTTTCAGTTTGAATAAACTCGAAATATTCGTTTTGTAAAGTACCACTTAGCCGGTCTGATAATACAAAAGTAAAATCCAAGTAGGATCCTAATGTGAAATTTTTTGTATAAACAGTATTATAAATTGTAGTTGTTGTTACATTATTTTGGGTAATTGTATTTCCTATTGCAAAATTTAATTTACCCAAAAAGGCAGTCCTAAGTGTACTTTCTAAACTGTAAATATGAGAAGTGTTAGTTCGATTTCCAGAATCATTAACTTGATTTTGATATTGGTTATATTGAAAACTAGGACGAAATTTTATTCGCATAGATAAAGCTGAACTGTATTTTTCTAAAGCTCCTGAAGCGATGAAAGCATAGTTACTAAATGAATTATATTGTCTTGATACTGTATTGAAATCAGTATCAATTTCAAAGTCATCTTTATAGCCTGGATGAGATATTATATAATTAACGTTTAAATTAACAAGAAAAGTCGCTGTTTGATTTCCCCTTGAGAAAAAACCATTGTATGAATAACTGTTAGCTGGTATATACAAGGATATACCCCTTCTAAATGTTCGATAATCATTAAGTACATAACCAGTACTTATATCCATAAGTTTGGGAAGACTGACAGTGCGAGTAATATTTGCATAAAATGCATTAAATGCTTGTTCATATCGAAGGCCAATAGTTCCCAGCCAATAGCTATGTAAAGACTGAAGGATCTCCATAGAATCGGCATGGTATTTATGAGCATTCGTTACTCCCATAGTAAACTCTGTAATCCATTGGATTGCTTTCCATTGGTAAGCATACTTTAACTGAATATAGGCAGTACGTTGGACTAGTTGAAATTGATTAGTGAAACCTTCTAGTAAATGCCGGCTACTATCTATTTGAGATGCCGTAAAATGAGTATTTACTTGTTCTGATCGACGTGTATTTCCAATAATCCAATTAAACTGCGAATGGTTCTTATTAGTGAAATATTGAGCAGTAAATGAAGTGAAAGTTTGTTGATTATTAACTTGTTGATTGCCACTCAAAATTGAAATGTTAAGTAAAGGCATTCTACGAGGCGTTTCTTGATTAAATACAAAGGATGTGTTATTTTTATCGGATGATTGTATAATATTCAAATAAAATGCTTCTTGATCCGAAATCCGATGAGAAAAAGAAAGATTCCCCGAGATATATTTACTATCATCGGAAACAGTATTTAAAATTTTATTTGATTGATTAAAAATTGTTTGATCTTGACCTACGATAGTAGCCTTACGAAAGCTTATATTCATAATTAAGGTTGATTGAGGATTAAAGTCCTTTTCTATTTTTAATCTTCCTTCCAACTTAAGCGGTTTGCGAGAATAACTTTGATTTTCTGTCCAATAAAATAAAGAATCTTGAATATTATATTGTGTTTTTGTATTTATGAATTCTTGACTATGATCTGTTGAAGCAATAAAAGAACCTTGCAGACGAAGAGTCTCT
This sequence comes from Siphonobacter sp., assembly GCA_047605205.1. Taxonomy (GTDB): domain Bacteria; phylum Bacteroidota; class Bacteroidia; order Cytophagales; family Spirosomataceae; genus Siphonobacter. Next base: position 11,861 of record JASGGE010000008.1, on the reverse strand, counting down.
GTAGGTCGAATAATAAAAGACGTAGATCCCATGCCCGTTCGATTAAAACGAACATTCTGGTTACCTAGTGTTTGAGCAATACCACGATCTGCATTTAGAATATTAGATCGGGAATCAGTTAACAAATTGCCAGTATTGGTATTATTGGTTTCATCACGAAAGTCTTCACTTCTTTCAATTCCAGCAAAAGCAGAATTACCAATGGTATTAAAACTTCCAAAAGTTAAAATTTTAACTTTACTACGCAATGCCAGTAAATTAAGTGAATTAGCAGTTCTTTCAGTAGTTCCTAAACCTCCTACTAGTTTTCCGAAAAATAAACTTTTATGATTATTTTTTAGGCTGATATTCAAAACTTTGTCATCGCTTCGTTGAATACCACGAAGTTGTTTGTTATTATTAAATTTATTAATGATTTGAATTTCATTTATTAAGTCAGCAGAAAGACTTTTGGATAGTATTTGATAGTTTTTTCCGGTCATGTCATCTCCTTCAATTAGAATTTTTCGAATAGATTGCCCCATTGCTTTAATGGTTCCATCTGATTCAACACTTATACCTGGAATTTTTGTAAGTAATTCTTCTAAAGTTCGCTCTGTACTGTCACGATAGGCATCAGCTCGAAAAGTGAGAGTATCTGTACTCGTTTTTACAGGAGCTTTTGCTCTAATAACAGATTCCTTTAAAAGCATTGGTTTGGCTCTTAAAGTAATTTGACCTAGCTTTGATAAACTATCAGTAAAGGTTTTACTTTCGTAGCCTAAAGCAGAAATGACAAGTATAAGGGGGCGATTATAAGGAAGGATGACATGGAAAAAACCTTCAGTATTAGTATTCGTATATATTAATACTTTTGAATTTTCTTTAATTAGAATCAGTGCATTAGGGATGGCTAATCCTATACTGTCTTTAACAACACCTTTTATAGTCTCTTGTGCGTGTAAAGAAAAATAGAAAAAATGACTAATAAAAAAAAATAAAAATATCCGTTTATCTTTCATACTCTTTTTCTAAAAGATTTGGAGGATTACGAGTGATAGTCATTACTCCACCTCGACCTGACTGCTGGGCTAAGGTCTTTTTCTTCATTTTTATAAATTCAGTTTCATCTGCTTTTTTATAATCCTCAAAAGAGACTTCTAATCCAGTTATAGGAGGATTGATAGATGTGCCACCTTTATAAGGAATTTCAATATCTTTAAAAATAAATTTTACTTCACCAGTATCATCGTAGGCTTCTAATATTAATCCTGGTAAACCATTTAATTTCCAAGGACCATCACTAATCGGAATTTCAGAACAAAACCAAGCTGTATAGTTCCTTCCTCTAAAGCGAGCAGTAGCTTTTTGTGTAGGGAAAGATCCTATTTTTTTGTATCTGGCTGGATTTGCCAAGAAATTAGTGGTAAGCTTGGCTCTCTAGTTAGGTAAGGCTGAGTCCATATAATTTCTCTTATGATACAATCTTTATTTTCGAAATCTTTATAAATTACAGTTCCTGTAGTGTCTTCATACCATTCTTCCCGATATGTCTGTGAGTTCCCATTAGAATCCATAATTTGGTAAGGCTTAGATACGATTCCATCTCTCGTGCCTTTATTATAAATAAAAACAGATTTTTGTTTTGAAAAAACAAGTAAAGAAGGTTTCTCAATTTCATTTTTATAAAACTTTGTAATAAAAATGTAAGAAACCCCAACTGATGATTGAGCAGTACTTGTGTTATGGATTATTTTTAGCAAAAATAGTAATAAAAAAAACTTCTTCATGTTTTTTTAATTATATACCGGAGTTAAATATTTATATTTAACTCCGGTATTATTGTTTAAACTATAAAAGTATAATTATTAGCAGTGAACCAATTTTGTGTTTTTGCTCGCTGTTCAGCTGTGTCTAAATTATGTAATGTTGATAAGAAATCTTCTTTTTTTAGATGATATTCATCGTATTTTTTTTGTTTTAATAACTCAATCATTTGTACTAATAATTCTTGTGAGTTATTTCCGGCTTTTGAATTAAATGAAGTAAGTATATTGGAAAGTTCAATGAATTTCTGGTATTGTTCTTTAGAGACACTTACTTGGGCCGCTTTGTATGGTATTGGTTCTGAATTTAAATCAGTTTTTTTCTTTATTAATGTTACCTGTCCAGTTGTACATATACAAAGACAACTCAATGTTCCACAATTACACGAACAGCCCCCTGTTTCGCATTTTATTGAGCAACTTGTAGCTCCGTCATTACATTTACAAGATGACACATCAAAATGTAAATCCAAATTAGTATCATACTTAGGAAGTTTTCTAGGAATTGAACCTTTTGTGTCATTGTTTGTCACAAAAGAACTTAACGCAACAAACAAAATAGGTAAAAGAAATAATAGCTTTTTCATTTTTTTGTTTTGTTTATGGTTTAAACTAATTTTACAAAGACAATGAATATTCATTGTCTTTGTAAAATTAGTTTATTGTGTTTTTTATAAAAATACTTGTTAACGAGTATTTTTATACTCGTTAACAAGTATTTTCTTCAATAGAAGAATATTTTATAAAAAAATCTTTATTTGTAATTACAAATCGTATTAATGCATTAGGAATCCCAGTTAACCCTAACTTATATTTTATATTTCTTCTATGGGTATCAATCGTAGATTTACTTACTCCAAGCTTTAATGCAATTTCTTGACTATTTAGTGATAATGATAAATAGAAAAGAACATGCTTCTCTCGTGTACTCAATTTTTCATAAATAGGATGTAAAGTCGTGCTCATAAGAATATAGATGCTTTTATTTGATAATGAAATATAAATATAAGATTAGGTAGAATAATTCTAAATAAGGTGAGTACCTTATCAAACAAGAAGAAAATTAAATAAATTGCAATGAAATTTATTATACTAATGGAGCTTTTGAATAGATAAACGTATATTTTAAATATACTAACCAGTGAAAAATGGCCCTTCTTCGTAACAAGTAATTTTGATCATTAATCAAAAACACACTTTCCATGAAAGACTTTACCATTGCAATCTTTAGGCGATGTGTTGTTGAAACTGAAGCCTACTGGTATAGACAAGTGGGTCAAAACATCAGATAATTAGTTAATTATGATGATGTTTTAATGGCAACAAAGTATTTTTTGTGGATCTAAACTCTATTTGGTTTGTCCCTATGGCTTCAATCTGCCCAAACAGAGCAATTTTGACCGTAGACTGCACCAACTTGCTGACTTAATGGTTGAGCTGTTTCGGTAATTGAGAGATCTTCAAGCAGCGGTGTGCCAGGATACTTGCAACTTGGGGGCTAAACTAACGTATCGAGGCTACAATGCTTCTTTGAAGTATGTTCTTTTTTGACTTATGTTCACATCAATGAATGGCCCTGTGAGATTATAAATAATTATTATTTATGAAGTTAGTGTAGTGTTTTTTTTTGAAAAAAAAAAAAAGACTAACAAGGCGTTAAACTCTATTAACATGTCTTTATGATAGATCAAGCTGTATTAACAATGTGTTGCCCATATTTTATTTGTATTGTTACATCGTCATGTATTTTTAAATTAGTTATAATATTTATATGAATAATCCTATTATTTGCAAGTATTTATCTTAGTCCATTATTCTAGCCTTATAGACGACATTGTATTCAAATGGATACTGAAAAAATGACATATAATCTTAATGTTACAAACGTAAGGTGGTATTACTGCCAAGTAAGATAAACTCTATATTTTTTTAATATGCTGGTTTTCAGCAAATAAGGTGGACTTTTATAAAGCCAATCTAGATTGTAAAAACTTTTCCCAGGCCGACAAAAGAAATTTTCGATCAAATCTGTCGTGAGTACGAAATCTGTTCATCTATTTTACGACTGCTACCAAAGTATCTGTACATGCATGCTAATGAACGAAGGAGCTGCAAGACTCTAGAAGCTGAAAATGCTCGGATGAATAACAAGCTCTGTCATAATTAGTCTGAAAATGAGCAATTTTACTAAGAAGTACCTGATTTGCAGATTCATAATAAAATGAACCGATGCAAAACAGTAAATACTTGGATCACACGCTTTCAAAAGAATATCTCAATTTGAAAGTATGATCAAGTAGCCTTGGATGACTTATTGCAGCAGGCCTGGAAAACTGCAGACCCTTTTTGCCTTATGGGCATTTATGATACTGACCAAAACGTCTTTTCCCATAGCTAAAGCTCTAGACTGCCATATTAGAATTAGAGACATATTATAAATAGACCCCTTGGTAAGATTATAAGTTTGTTTAACAGTTTTCAGTAGAATGTCGACTTTTTCATAGTAAATGTGGATTTTTAAAGCTTCTTCTGGCTTGAAAAAGCGTATCTTTACTTGCTGCCTGGTACTAATTTGGGGAAACTTTGATGGCTTAGCAATCTCAATGTACTGTGCTTTCTTAGTCTAGTTCTTTTATTAGACGACAAAGTGATAATAATCTCTACAGTAGCTTCTATTTAATAAAGAAAGCTGTTAAAGTTATACTTTATGAAAGGAAATCCAGAACGTACTTTCTTTTCTCATTTATTTTTGTCATCTAAATTTTTATATCGGAGTTTGCGATATATCTTACTATGGGGCTGCACATTATTTTTCATGTATCGCGGTTTTGTGTATATTGGAACTACTATAGCCGATTCAACGTTGCAAAAAAATTGGGTTTTATTAACAATGTTTTTCTATGGCATATCGACTATCAGTGCTTATATTATTATTACTTGGTCAATCAAATCATACATTCTTATAAATCAAAATTTTAATATTTTTTTCCTTTTATTATTTATACTACATCTTGTTTATTCTTATTTAGTTTATGGGCATTTTCTTTATACTATTGGTTGGTTAGGGTTTACTACATTACCCTCTGTCTATAGTAGAAATTATCAGCATATTATGAGTCTTGCCTGGTGGAGGATTCCTTTTGACTTTCAGTTAATAGGTATATATGCTTATTCACTTTTTTATAATTATCTATTTTATGCAGTAGGAATTAAATTACTTAAAACTCTTTTTGTATCAAAAATAAAAGAAACTCAACTGGAAAAAGAAAATCTTCAGTTAGAATTTAATTTTCTCAAAGCTCAGATAAACCCTCATTTTTTATTTAATACCTTAAATAATATTTACGCCTTCTCTATCAAATCGCCAGATCAGGTTTCGGATCTCATTTTAAAATTAGCCGAGCTCATGCGGTACTCCCTTTACGAAACCGAATATGCCTTTGTCCCCCTTACTAAAGAACTCGCCTTTTTAGAAAGCTATATCCATTTACAACGAATCCGCCATGAAAAGAGCATTCAATTTCACTATGAAGTAGTGGGGGAACCAGGGCTCTTTCAAATTCCACCATTTCTCTTCATCGTTTTTGTTGAAAATGCCTTTAAGCACGGATTACAACCGAGTACGAAGGCAGGCAGGCTTTTTATTCGAGTGTTCATTGAACAAAATGTCGTATCATTTGTAGTTATAAATAGTCTGCCTCCTATTAGCATACATCAGAATAATTCTGGTGGAATCGGTATCCAAAATGTTAAAAAACGGTTGGACTTTTATTATGCGGAACAACACGAGTTAATATTAACAAAAAAAGAAACCGAGTTTCATGTACACCTAACGCTTCAATTGAATCCATATGTACCAAGTAATCATCGTAGATGACGAACCTCCTGCCCGGGATATCCTGGAAGTATTTATTGGGCGTATTCCCAATCTGACCTGTGTAGCCGTGTGTGCCAATGTCTACCAGGCTCTAGCTGCTATGGAAGAACATAAGCCTGATCTGGTTTTTCTAGATATCCAAATGCCTGAATTGACAGGAATGGATCTATTGGGCATGCCTATGCCTCATTCGCCAGTGTTCATCTTAACCACGGCTTATTCGCAGTATGCAGTGGACAGTTATAACTTTAAGGTCATTGATTACTTGCTGAAACCTATTGCTTTTGAACGGTTTGTTAAGGCCATTCTGAAGTTTAAAGAAAGCAAGGCTTCTACTGATGAGGTAATGGAAGTAAATGAGTCTTTTTCTCATACAAAAGATTCAGTATGGATCCGGGAGGAAAAGCGTCTGCTACAAATTCCGTTTGAAGAAGTAGTTTATTTAGAAGGTATGAAGGATTACGTAAAAGTATTTCTAAAAGATCAAATGATCATGAGTCATATGGGCCTTGGTAAAGCTGAAGAATTATTCATCCCACCTACGTTTGTTCGCATACATCGATCGTATTTAGTTCGTTTGTCCGCCATTCGGGTCATTGATGGTAATACCGTACTACTTGATGGAGGCATAGAAGTGCCGATTGGCCCCCACTACCGGGAGATGCTAAAAAAAACTATTTCGGCTTTAGGCTAATGTTTATCGATTCTAAAGTCCCCTTAGTCGATTAAACTTGTATAAGCAGGGATGAGCAACTGTATTTTACAGTGCAAACGCATGTAACCTTCACCCTAACTATACTTGGTTTATGAAAGCTTGTGTATACCCGAAAAAACGCGTTCATACCTTCAACCCAATCTGTTCAACTTACGAAAAAAAGTCTCTTACTACGTCAGCCTGTACTATTACAGTACCTTATCACGTTAACAGTACTCAAAAAAGGAAATAAACCTTTTCTCAAAGATGGAGCCTGACTTTTTTTGGTTACGGCAGCCCCTTTTTTCCTTTGATCTTCTTGTCAAGACCCTACCTAATAATGATTTGGCTGGGGTCTGCAAGGACAAACATTTACTAGAGGCCATTCGAATTGCTTCACCATTAGTTTATGAATCCTTACAGAAGGATGGGTTCACCAGTGATAAGTTAAGCGAAACATTACTGAAATACTTTCTTCGTAGTGGAAGCCGTTCGACTCCTTTTGGGCTTTTTGCGGGTGGTAGTTTAGGCTCGTTTAGCATAAATACTTCTTTACCACAGGAGAAACGAACGCAGGTGACACACCATCGATTAGATACGAAAATCGTACTCGATCTAATTGATTATTACACTCACCAACCTATTCTTCGATCGAGGTTACGATTTTATACCAATCGAAGTGTTTATCAGATAGAAGAAACGCTTCGGTATCTGGAACGGGATATACAAAGCGAAGCGTGGTATTATTACACAAGTGAAGTACCGGCTACAGTAGCTATTCTCACTATCTTGGAACAGGCTCGTCAGGGTTTAACCTTGGCCGAATTAGCTTCCAAATTGGAAACCGTTTCCTTGGAAGAACATGATGCGTTACTTTCTCAACTCGTTAGCGATGGTTTATTAATATCCGAATTAGCTCCTATTGTTTCAGGCCCTTCTGGCTTGGAACGTCTGATCGAACAAGTAAGTACTTTAATACCTGGGCATGAACTGCTTGAACCACTTTACGAAATCCAGCATCTTTTAGCTAGTAAAGAGAATGGCATTCAATTGTCTGAAGTTATTCAAACCATTCTTACTGAAAAAATAGGGATTACGCTTGCATCACCTATAATATTACAAACGGATTTAACCTTCCGATTTGAATCATCCCTACAAATCAGTAATAAAGTTGTTCAAGGCCTGAGCAGAGCCCTAAAACCGATCCATGTTTTAAGCCATTTCACTCCTAAAAACCATTACTTATCAGAATTCAAATCGCGATTTTACCATCGCTATGAGGAGGAAGAAATACCGCTGCTCCTCGCTTTGGATCCTGAATTGGGAATTCCCTATGGAGCGGCTTCAGTCACCGCCAAAGGGTCGCAAGAAGTGTTTGTTAATGATTCTCTACATCAGTTACGGGGAAAAATGCTAACCAGGTGGATGAACTCCTCACAAGACTTTGTTGAATTAACGAATACGGATCTTCGTAAACTGGGGGTAACCTCGGCTGCTCCTGCTACGGACTATTTTGCTTTGGGGTGCTTTTTAGCGGCTTCAAGCGAGGCTCTAGACCAAGGGGATTTCCAATTTCTACTCAAAGGCATGAGTGGTTCTACTGGATTAACCTTATTGGGTCGACACGCTGCCTTTGATGATCAGCTTGCCGAGAAAATTATTCAGTATTACGATCATCTTCAGCAAATAAATCAGGAGGTGTTACTAGCTGAAGTTAGTTTTTTACCTAATCCACGTAGTGGAAATGTGGTTGATCGGCCCTGCTTACGAACCTATGAAATTCCTGTTTTATCCTTGTCAAGTCTCCCCGAAGAACAGCAGATTCATTTGGATGACCTGTATGTGTCCGTCCCCGGCGGAAAGCGGATTGTCTTACGCTCGAAACGGCTGGGTAAACAAGTTATGCCTTACTTAACCACCGCCCATCAGTATCGTAATGAGCTTTCCATTTATGAGTTCCTTTGTGATCTCTCACACGAATCTTCTCCGTTTCACGTGCAATGGGATTGGGGTGCCTTTCAAGGCATTCGACGATTGCCCCAAGTACGCTTCCAAAACCTCATTTTAAAAGAAGCTACCTGGTTACTAGAAGTATCTGACCTTGATCCGACCAAACCGGATCAACAGAACATTGACGCGTTACGGTCCCAGTGGAAGATTCCCCGGTTTGTAGCTGTTCAGCAACTGGATCAGGAGTTGTTTCTGGATTTAGACAGTATCCTGTGCAGCAGCTTACTTATTTCGACGCTGAAACGCCTAGGCCAGCTCACGCTGATCGAGTGGCTTGCCACTAGTGAAAACAATCTGCTACGCAGCAAAGAAGGCAGCTTCACCCATGAAATTATTATTCCTTTTTTAGGGCAATCGGACCCTTTGTCGGTTATCGCGAGGCCTGCTTCAACTAGCGTCCCTGTAAAACGCCATTTTGTTCCGGGCAGTGAATGGCTATACTATAAACTCTACGCATCCCCCAGTCAGCAAGATGCTATTTTAAGCCAGTTCTTATCGGGCTGTATACTTGGCAAAAAAAACAGTGAATGGTTTTTTATTCGCTATGAGGACCCTGACCCTCATCTTCGACTTCGGTTGCATCTGCATGACCCCGCCTTGTTTGGTGACGTTTGTCATGGTTGCCAGCAGCTTTTTACAAAACTGTTGGAAGGTCACCAAATCAGCTTAGTGCAAATAGATACCTATTCGCGGGAGTTGGAACGCTATGGAGGAGATCTCATCGAAGAGACCGAAACTTTTTTTGCCCACAACAGTAGCCTAGTAGTTCAACTGTTGCAAAGGCCGCTCAGTGAAGAAGAACGTTTGTTATTGGCGATGCAAATAACCAATCGCTATTTTGATCTGTTTGAATTTCCGTTAGAAGAGCGTCTAGTGCTCACTAAAGAAACGTATCAACACCTACGTCAGCAACTAACTACTCAAACGGCCCAACGCATTCAGCAAGCTTTTCGCACGCTTACCAAGCAACTAGGTAACGAAAGGGGGGCATTCTTATTTGAGCTTGAAAATCCATGGACGGATGTAATGACTTTAGCCCTGGAAAACGCCAGCGGACTGATCGAACAAATAGTAGCGAAACTGGCTCAAAAGAGTGTTGCTCAGAAACACAAATACCTACTTGATCAATTTCATCTGTTCATTAACAGGATGTTTAGCACAGATCATTTGTTTTATGAATCATTGCTGTATTACAGCCTTTCAAAGACGTATCAATCCTACCAAAAGCTTGTAGTGCTTGAATGAGATCATTGATTAAATATTCTTAAAGTAGATTTTATCCCAAAAGTGTAACATTGAAATAACTAGTACCTTAAGAAAATATCCTTCTGAATGTTAACCGTTAGTACTATGGGCTCTATTTTCAACCTTGATCAACCGGTCTTGGAACTAGCCTCTCTACAGGCTCAAGCTGTTGGACCATTCGTCAAGCAGTAGAAGGTGTCCAAATTTTTGGTGGGATCGGCAGTGGTAAAACTTCGGGTTGAGGACGAATGCTTGCCTTAGAATACCTGGCGGCTGGCTTTGGCGGGCTGGTATTCCCCTTGAGCAGCAAGAATGACTAAAACCGGAAACGGCGTTTGAAAACGCCTTGATTGAGGCCATTCCACAGGCCCGGTTACTGAGAATTCTGGTCAGTTTTTCTTTGATAACTACGCCAATTTAAGTGAGAAGACCCGTTCTATCATTGATTTAAGTGTTTCGGGCTTTTTATTCCGGTTGCTAAGAGAACCCATTTATTCTCTTTTCTGTCATCAGTCTTCTACTCTACCAGAAGATTGCGTAAAAGGGAAAATCATTCTCATTAATTTACTCGTTAAAGTTTACCAGAAGGTAGGCAGGGATTGTCAAATTCTCTTTAAATACATTTGACAACGGGCGATGGAAAAAAACGGGTGTAACCCAAAACGGACGGCCCCTGTTCCTCTGGGCGGAGGAAGCCCAAAAACTTTCTCCACGAGCACGATGCCGATTACCAGGCGACTGCCCGCTCAAGCCGAATCGCCACCGTGTACCACTCACCGGCTTTGAGCCCCTGGCTAGTGCCTATGCTATTTATTGAAGCATAATAAATAGCATTATTATTTATTATATAAACAAATTATTATTTTCCTAAATAAATTTTAAGTTTCAAAAAATATAAATAGATTGTATCGTACAACCAACCTGTCATTATTAACAATAATCCAAAATCCACCTACTACATATGAAGCCTATATTAGAGTCATCTTCAAAGCTAGATTTCATCTAGCTCCAAATTATTCTATTCAACGTATTCTTAAAATCATTATATGTATCACTTAAGTACGTATAAGAAGCTACGTCTTTATCTCTTCAATCTAATATTCTGTCTAACTTTAATCATTGTATTATGAATACAACGTATCTTTTCCCTATTTTTTATCGTTTTCGTCTTGTCAATTTCTTGTTCAAAACAAATCATTCACGACGTAACTGAAACAGAATTACCTGATAATGTAATAACTGAGTATTTAAATCAATTAAAGACCAGAAGCAATAACAATGGAATTGAAAGGCTTGATGAATTAATATCCAAAATAAATTATAGTACTGTAAAATCTGGACGAATACTGTCTAATGATGATTTCTTAATTGTCGACGTAAACTCACTTATCTAAAATAAGTTCTGAAGAAACTATTAAGGCTATTTTCTGGCTTAATGGAGATGAAATTCCCTATTCTACTATTATTTCATTTAAAGGTAATATACCAAACACAAATGATCTAATCAAATCAATCTATTCTGGCAATTTTAAACCTGATGGCTTGAATGGCAGAATATCGCTTTTTGATACATATCAAAATACACAAGTATTTAGTGAATATGAAGTTCTTAAAAAACAAGGAATTGCTTATCCCAAAACTGCCAGTAATACAGGTGGACGTACTTTAGGTTGCACTGATTGGTATTTAATAACTACAACCTATAACGGGAATGGAATCGTTTCTACTACTTCTGAATATTTAGGTCGAACCGGTGATGATGAATGTCAAAGTACTCGTGCTGGCCGAACCACATGTGGTGGTTCTGGTTCTGCTAAATGATTAAAGACAGAACTTTACTCGTTGGTAAATGATCTAACTTGGATTAAATGAATCAAAATGGATTGAACAAGAGGGTCAGATAGCGACAAAAATGATTTTTATTGAGACCTGTCCTTAAGAGAGGGAATGGTTTATCTTCTACGCTAATGAGCATTTATTAGAATAATGCTATATAGTAAAGATAAAAACCTGCAAAGCGAATGGCTATCTTTGATGGGCACTGCTTATTTAAAAGGTATCTTTAGAATGACGGTTTAACTAATCATTGATAGAATCCGAGTTATAGAGGATGATCTTCTTTTCAGGCGGAGAGAACCGGATACTGCCTTCATCCCGAAGCTTTATGTAGCGTCGTCTTACGTTGAATGCGGAGCTGCCGCATCGCATCGCTGGCCGAAATCCATTTATC
>JASGGE010000007.1:0-58174 GCA_047605205.1 Siphonobacter sp. | reverse complement strand
GAACGGCTGGTAATCTGAAAAGGAACAGCTATTTTTGCATTCCAATTTCGAAAAATCCAAGTTACTTGAGTCATATATAAAGACATGGCAAATCACAAATCAGCTCTGAAGCGGATCCGGGCCAACGAAACGAAACGGCTTCGTAACCGATTCCAGCATAAAACTACCCGTACTTTCATTAAGAAACTTCGTGAAACAACTGACAAAACGGTTGCTGAAGACTTATACAAGAAAGTATCTGCAATGCTGGATAAACTAGCCAAGAAGAACGTTATCCATAAAAACAAAGCGGCTAATAACAAGTCGAAGTTGGCGAAATTCGTTAACAAGCTTGCTGCTTAATATTGAGTAGTCCTTTCGGCCGGATAGCACATTGAGTTAACGGTTCCTTTCCGTTATCGGTAAAGCCTTACTTTCGCGAGTGAGGCTTTTTGTTATTCTAAAGAATGAGTTACACTCCCCTGACTACCATTAAAACCTGGGCGGAAGAAGACCGCCCCCGTGAAAAATTATTGCTCAAAGGTAAAGCGGCGTTGACCGATGCCGAATTACTGGGCATTTTGATTAATTCGGGTATTCAGCATTATACCGCTGTTGATCTGGCTAAGATGATTTTAGCCAGTGTGAGTAACGACCTTAACCAACTGGCAAAACTGAGCGTTAAAGAACTTTCGAAGTTTAAAGGAATTGGAGAAGCTCGGGCGATTACCATTGTCTCCGCTCTGGAACTCGGGCGGCGGCGGAAAGAAAGCGAACCCGGCATACGGCATACGATTACAAGTTCACAGGCCGCCTATGAAGTCCTCCGTCCTCACTTGATGGATTTACCCCACGAAGAATTCTGGCTTCTGTTGTTGAACCGGGCGAATCAGGTGATACGGCCCATTCAGGTTTCTTCCGGAGGAGTATCGGGTACAGTAGCCGACCCGAAAATTATTTTCAAATTTGCCCTAGAACACCTCGCCAGTAGTATTATTCTGGCTCATAATCATCCTTCAGGAAATTTACAGCCCAGCCAGGCTGATAAAGAGTTAACCTGCAAGTTAAAGGAAGCAGGAAAGCTACTGGATATTCCGGTATTGGACCATCTCATTATAGCGGACCATTGGTACCTAAGCTTTGTGGATGAGGGGCACTTTTAAGCCGCTTATACCAATACCCTAAACCGGCTAATAATGACGCTATGCCAATAAACAGACCTGCATAGAGTAACAGTGGCGGCGAAGTACGAATGGGTTTGGTTTCTCCGATGAGAATAAGACCGGCCCAGTCGTAAGGTAAGGAAGTAGGATATTTTTCCAGCCAATCTATTTTAGCTCGTTGTAAGGCTACATCCTGAGATAATCCATTAGCCAGGTAATGGTAAAAGGATTTACTTAACTCGTAGGTAGCCTGATCCTTGACACTCCATAGCGTTGTGATGATGCTCGGAATACCCAAAGCCGCAAAACCGCGAGCCAGACTTAATATTCCTTCCCCTTTTTGCTCAGAGCCAACACCCGTTTTGCAGGCCGATAAGACTAATAGTTGTGTATGAAAACTACGGGTAGCATCTAACTCTGAGAGGTTTAGGGTCGAATCGGAAAAATAAAGGACGGGCTCGTAGGCATTACTACTATCTGCATCAGCATGCGTAAAGAGTTGTAAAATCCGATAATCCGAGGCCTGGTTTAAAAAGGCTCGCTTAGTGGCCTGCTTTCTAGTTAAGTGCTTGGGAAGAGTAATATATTCTTCAAGAGCCGTTAGGGCCTCCACTGATCCGGGTAATGATTGTTGGTTTAAAGAGGGGGCGAATTGTTCAGGAGCAATGCCTAAGAAATTCTTGCTCCAGCCGGAAGTATTACGCTCTCGTAATAGAAAGCCTGCCGAGTAAGTATAACTGAAGGCTTGTTTTCGAATGAGAAAATCGGGCTTATTGGGGGATAAACTCAATGATTCATACGGTAAAAAAACACCATCTGATGAAATAATTATGCGAGAATGATTAATGCCAAGGGGTTTTAATAGAATCTGATACAACTGATACCCAACGTCATAAAAATGCTTTACTTCGGGGAGAGTAGTTAATGGGCGGGCACACAATTGTAAATACTCTTTTGCTTTGTCCTGATACGCTTCTAGTGACAGTTTTTTGAAAATTGTATGGTTTTGGGTAATCGCTAACGCATATAAGGTGCTATCGCCAACAAAATAACTAATAAAAGCCTGATCGGGTTTAAGAAGCGATTCCTGCACGCGTTGGAGAGACGGTAAGTAATTGTCATATTTATAGCGATAATACGTTGGATTAGTTTTTTCAAGGGACTGGATAAAGGCCTGCTGAGCTTGTGTAAGACTATCTAAACGATTAACCAACAGGTCATACGCTTCGCCTTTACTAGATCCGAGCGATACTTGAGCCTGTTCGATTTGTTGCCGGAACTGCTGTTCTTCTTCGGCATCTTTAGGAGAAAGGCGTTGACTGGCACTTAGTTCATTTAAACGATCCGCCAATAAGATGGATCGACTCTTTTCGAAAAAGTAGAAGGCATGTTTGGCATCACCCAACAAATGACAAATTTCAATTGCATTGTTATATAAGAAATGAGTCCGGTTTCTCCAGAAAAGCTTAGACTGTTCATTACTGTGCTGCCATCGCATATAATCAACCATACTATCGGCAACCATATAACATTCTAAGGCCTTAGACAAATGGCTTTTATTATGAGTATGGTAATAATAGTCTAGCCAGGTAATACTTTTATCTTCTAGAATAGTGAGCAAGTATTCTTTCTTGGCTATCAGCTGAATACTTCTGGCCGGAGGGTTACTGCCCAGGCGATTATCGGTAAACTGAATTGGGATAGTCTGCAGGGCTTTCTGATAATATGAAAGAGCTTTTAGGTAATTTTGCTTTTTCCAGTATGCCGCCCCCATATTATCCAGTACGCGTACTGTCGTATACATAGTGGGTTTATTCACGAGGGCATAATGGCTAAAATAAAGAGAAGAATCGTAATTGGCAACTAAATAATATAGATACCCTAACGTGACGGATATGCTGGGAATCTCTTCTTTTAAAGAATATTTTTTACTTAAATAAAAAGCTTTTTTTAGCGTCTGTATGGCCTTACTACTTTCGCCTAATCCTTGATAACACTGGGATAAAACTTTTAAGTATATACATAAGTCCTCTTTCTCTTCTTTTACTAGTTCTAATGAGTGAACCAATAGTTTTTTTGCTTCTTCGTATCTTCCTAATTCTTTCAAACACCTTGCTTTTTCATTGATTAATCTGTAATAATTCCGTTCGTCTTTTCTTGCAAAAATCAATCCAGTATCTGCATATTGTATTCCTTTTAGATAATCACCTCGTGCGTAACATAAAAAAGCTAATTCAGCATAAGAATTAGTAATAAATGGGCGATAATTTTCAGATTTTCCGGATTGATTAATGGCTAATAAAATTGATTTTTCTGATTCAATATACTGGCCTGTTAATAATTCAGAAGAACCTTTTAAAAAAAATAAACCAGTGATAATTTTTTTATCTTTTACTTTGGCAAGAGCAGTATTTATTATTGATAAATTTGAATCATATTTTTTATTAATATATTGTTTTTCAACTAAAGTCACAATTAAATTAAAATAATGTTCATTAAGCGGATAATTACATTTATACCATTGGTTTAGATAATTATGTAAAGATTCGCTTGATGAATTTTTAATAAATTTTAGATTAGAAATTTTTTTATAGGGAATGCATTCCGCAAAGCTATAGTCTATATTCACCAATCTAAAACAGATAAGTGTTATATAGATAAATAATGGCCTATATATTTTTAAGAATTCGCCCATTTTTAATTGGAAACGAATTAAATTCAAAACCGGATTGATTTTCCTCTTCAATAGAATTTAATAAGTCAGATTTTGAGGGTATTATACCCGTACTGGCAAAAAGTTTAGCTGCTAGTTGAGTAACAAAAGCCGTAGCATACGAACTGCCTTCGTGCTCAGGCAAGGTTGAATCGAATGGGTTAGGATAAAATCCTTTTTGAGTCAACACGCCAATATCGATATAATCTTTTGAATAATTTTCATGTGGTGCGATATAGGTTTTTTTTAGCAGACCTGCCCAGAGCAAAGGCTTTAAAAACTGGGGAGTACCCTTCCGGATGAGCTTTAACGAAGTTACTGATATTACATTAGGAGCCTCGTAACACGCTGGGAAAAACTTTAGAGCAGAAGTGGAGTAATTGATTGGAGCAGCCGTTGCACTAGGTCTATTCCCGGCTGCGACAATGAGTAAGGCTTTTCCATTTAACGCATTTATTTTTTGCTCTAAAAAGGGATGAATGACTTTCGAGAAGCAGCCGAAACTGGCGTTAATCAGGCAAGTTTGAGGAAGTGATTCAACGTAAGAAAGAGAGCACAGAATATCAAATAGAGTACCATATCCAGTTTCGTCAAAATTTTTCAAAGGATGCAGTGAAGCCTCATTATTGCTGCAAATAATGCCGCCAATAGGTGTGCCATGCTGGCCGGGATAGTCATCGTTGAACTGATTGTTTTGTTCGATAAAATTTCAGCCGATTTGTTTGGTATTATTTGTACAGGCGGATGTTTTTTTTCAAAAACGGAGCGTATTATACGCAGGCAGTACTGGGTTTTGATTTAAAGGGGTTAGGTCAAAACCTGTATCTGCAACGATGACCGGACACCTTTTTGAATCTATTAATTTACTGTCAAGTCTATTCGTGTTTACCGATGAGGTTGATTCACCATTTGAATCTCCGGATTTACCTGATCCAATAGTTCCTTTTCCCGTTCCGGGTCGGGTTGGTGTTTCATCAGGTCCAGGAGAAATGACAAATACCGTATTATCAAAATCAGAAGTACCTACATTTTCTCCACTAATTAAAATAAATCGCTCGGAGCCACAAGAGCAGGTTTTTTTAAACTACTTTTTGCTTCTTTCTTTTTTTAATACGGCTATGCGTTCCTGATTATCTGCCTGGTAATACCTTCTTAAAAGTTCTTCGTCTTCTTTCTGATGAAACGTAAAAAGATAAATGTCTTCTCCTTTTATATTGGCAATAATATGTCGGTCATCTTCAAACTTTAATATGGCTTCATCCTGTAGGGTATACCCATAGGGGGTCAGGAAGACAGATACTTTATGGTTTTTTTTGAAGTAAGAAATGACTTCTTGTTCATTTGACCAATTGAAATCAAGTGGTTTCGTGTACATAGCGGAATAGATTAAAAGGTTAAAGAAAATGGTACTCTAAAATATAAAAAAACGTTCATTATAAATACTTGTATTTATAATGAACGTTTAAAATAGATATTCTTTAAAAACTAATTGCTTTCGATGGTCTCTGTTTCGGTGGTGTCACCACCTTCTTTAGGTTTTTTAATATCACCAGAGCTAGTACCAGGGCGGGTTGGGGTTTCATCCGGGCCGGGCGAGAGCATAAAAGAAATTAAATTGAAATTTGCCCTGGTTAAATCGATGACCCTCAAATTAGTATTGAAAGTCAACAAATCAGTAGCCTGAGAAGACAGAAAGAAATTCATCGCAGAATGGCTGTTTGAGATTGTTTGGTGTTTCATTGATATATAGGTTTTAAAAGATTACTACTTTATCCAATGGCGGGCTTGCTCATTGCCCGGAAGTTTTTCAGCAACGACCCATTCGAGTAGTTTTTGAGCGGCTGCTTCATCCCCAGGTTGCTGGCGTTGCAAACGGGCAATTGCTTCGTAAAAAGGCCCAGAATTAGCGTATAAATCCGTACGACGGCTTAAGGCCTGAAAGTGTTTAACTGCTTCATCGTACTGCCGTAATCGTAAAGCTGTAATTCCGGCTAGCTGTTGTGCTTCGGTGTCGGCTGGATGAACTTGAATCCAGGTATTGAAAAATTTCTGAGCTTCGGTAATTTTACCTTGATTATAGAGACTAATCCCTTGTTGAAGGGTGTTTTCACTACTGCCCATCGTTGCATTCAGGGTTACGAAATGATCCTGAATATACTGATTAGCCAGGACAGACCGATCGGTATTGGGTTTAAACCAGAAAAACCAAGTTCCAGCCAGCAGCAAAATGGTAGCGGCAATGCCAGCACTATAACGTGCCCAGTTGGTTTTTAAAGGTATGGGTTGAGTATTCCACTGCTTGCTAGCAATTACTTCCAGACGAGCCGCTTGCCTGGTTTGTAAATAGAAAGCTGCTGCCGAAGCCAGAGCTTCATCTGAAATGATAGCGTTTTCAAAATTTTGTCGTTCTGCTTCCGACATTTCTCCCTGGAAAAATCGTTCTACTTGTTCCAGCTCATTCATAGGCGAGCTATTTTTTAATGGATCCCATGTACAGATTACGTAACCGTTCCAAACAACGCAATCGACTGGTTTTGGCAACGGCTGACGAATGATAGCCTAATTCCTGAGCAATCTCTTCGTCTGAAAATCCTTCTCCCCAGGCCAATACCATTTGTCGGCATTTATCACCAAGTTCCGTTAAACGCTGTCTGAGTACGTGTATGTCCCCTTGAATCATCATGCGTTGAATGGCATTTCGGGTTTCATCTGCCAATGGGAAATCATCTAGTGGTAAGGTGTCATAAACGTTTGCCCGATTAGTCGTATTTTTTCGTAACAGGTCAACACATTTATTCGAAAAAATTTGATAGAGGTATGTTTTGATTCCCGAACGGCCCTCAAAGCGGCCTGAAGCGATGTGTTCGATAACGGTTAACAGGGCGTCTGAATAGGCACTGGCACAGTCTTCAGGAGTCAGTTTATGTTTGAAACTGGCTTCGCGAATCAAATACCGGTACTGGTCATACAAGTGGTTTTCCGTACTTCGTCGCAGGGAACCGCCAGCTCGTATGCCAGCCATTAGCTCAGCGTCGGTACGTTTCGAGAAAAGCATATCAAATTGAAAAAACAAATATTAGGAATAGTAATAATAAGGAGTAATAGGCTCACACACAAACATACCTACTTAGCCAACACGAGTACTTATCATCAAATTAATAAGCAGAAACTCAGATTTTGAGAGGAGGCTGCTTTAAATTTTTTATATTTTTTGTGATCTGTGTTTCCCTGGCTTCGTTTTCTTGCGACTCAGTAGGCAAACCTTCGAACACGCTACTATTATGAAGCCCTATTATTTGTCGCCCAGAGAATTAGAATATCGTACCGATAGGTTAACCTATCGGGAACAACAAGTGCTCGCTTTTTTAGCCCAGGGTATGAGTTACAAGATGATTGCTCACCAGTGTGGTATTACATTTCATACGGTTCAAACGCACTTAAAACGGGTTTATCTGAAATTGGGGGTTAATTCTGGCACTGAAGCAATTGTATATGCCTTACGGCATGGAATTATTTCACTATAAAGCAATCTTTTTAGTATATACGTTCGTTCAACTTTCAACAGTTTTAGTACCCTGAAAAATAAAGGCTGACCATTCCGGTCAGCCTTTTATATTATCTACGTTTCTTCTTTTTAGAGGCCGCCTTTTTATGAACAACCGCTTTATTTACGCTTCCTTTCTTATGCCCTTTTCGAACTACAGCATGCTTGCCTTTTGCATGGCGAACCGCTTTGCGGGCAATGGGTGCCGGAGGAAGCATTTTGTACAAATCAGATAGTGAAAGCTCGGCTGTTCCCAGGTGAGCCCCACCTCCTTGCAAACTTTCACCGGGTAATTCGCCACTTTCTGGATCAATATTTTCGCCACGCAGGAAGAAACGGGCTTTTTCTGGGTATAAAATGGCCTGTACCATTTTTACCTGAGACATGTAGCTATTGGCAACATTCGAAAGCAAAATAATGGTACTCTGATCGGCCCGGTTTCGCATGAAATAGTTCTTGAAGCCGTGCCACCAGCCAGTATGGAAAGTGAGCCACTGTTCATTGGGAATTTTTTGCAGACGCCAGCCAAATCCGTAATTTTTAGTGATCAGGTTCGCATCATCATGAGCCGGGCGGAAGGCCTCTTCCAGTGATTTCTGGCTGACTAATTGTTCACTATACAAACCACGATCCCACTTGAATAAGTCTTCAGCGGTGGAATACAGGCTTTTATCACCCGTTACGCTATCCAGATAATCGATAGCCATGGAACGGCGACCCCCCGTATAACCCATAGCTGCCGCCGTAAGTTTATTTTCATTATGACCGTCGTAAACGAACGTATTGTTCATGCCTAGGGGCCGAAACAAATGTTCTTCCGCGTATTGGCTAAAAGGTTTACCACTAACCTTTTCGACGATATAGGCCAATAACACATAGTTAGTATTGTTATAATGAAACCGCTGGTCCGGGCTGCCATAGGCAACGGGTTTGTATTGACACAGTTTTTCAACCACTTCGCTGTTAGAAAGGGGCTGGGACTTATTATAAAAACGTTCTAAGCCATATTGATAACTGGGTAAACCCGATCGGTGGGTTAGTAGCATGCGTAGAGTAATGCTCGAATCATAGGGAAAATCAGGAATATACTTCCAGACCGGATCGTCATATTTAAGGAGTCCTTTTTCCTTCAATTGCATAATTGATACGGCCGTAAATTGCTTCGAAACAGAGGCTAGCTGAAAGGGGGTTGTTGTTGTTAATGTATCCCGCTGACTTAAGTTTCGATAACCAAAGGCTCCTTTATAGATGACGTGTCCGTACTGAGCCACTAATACGGTTCCATTAAACCCATACTTCTGCTGAAGATTATGGAAGAAAGTATCGAGTAGAGCGGCTTTATGACTAGCCTCGGCAGGATTGAATTGCCGGGCAATACTATCATTTACTGGAGCGGATGGATTCGTGGCTACTATCAGAGCAGCAGCGTCACGTGGGCTTTGTGAGCAGCTTAATAAACAAAAAAGACCACAAAGGATTATGATAAGGCAAGAACGAACAGCGGCCACGGCAAGTCAGAATTTAGGAACCATTCAAAACAAAAATAATCCTTTATCCTCGTATAACGGGTGTATTTAAACGAAAAATATGCAGTTACAGGTATTTTCTCAAAAAAAGTACCCGAACTCGGGTACGAATCCTGCTAAAATACAGGATCATGAAGGCTCAGTGAAAGGTAATGACTCTCGACTGATAAGTGCTGAATTGACAAAATGTAGTAGCCGTCGGATTATCCAAAGACACCTTCGTTGATTCAACATTCGCCCTTTGTTTTAAAGGGAGCTATATAAAATTTACAAACAAAAGTATTGCTCGTTTCAATCGCTTGGTAGCTTTGCGGGAAATTGCTGGTATCCTTTCGGGATTCGAACCCCGGTATTGGATACAACTGAACCGTTAACTCAAAATCAATGGAATACCGTATTGAGAAAGACACCATGGGTGAAGTGCAAGTACCCGCTCATGTGTACTGGGGAGCCCAAACCCAACGTTCGATCCTGAACTTTCCAATTGCTCAGGATATCAATAAAATGCCGAAAGAAATCATTCAGGCATTTGCGTATCTGAAGAAAGCAGCGGCTATTACCAATTTCGAACTGGGAGTTTTATCCGAAGAAAAGAAAAACCTGATTGCTCAGGTATGTGATGAAATTCTGGCAGGTAACCTGAGCGACCAGTTCCCACTGGTAGTCTGGCAGACGGGTTCAGGAACGCAGTCGAACATGAATGTGAACGAAGTGGTAGCATACCGGGCTCACGTCATCAACGGTGGCGAATTGTCGGATAAGCAAAAAACCGTTCATCCCAATGACGATGTGAATAAATCGCAGTCGTCTAACGATACCTTCCCAACGGCAATGCACATTGCCGCTTACAAAATTCTAATCGAAGTGACCATTCCCGGAATTGAAAAACTGCGGGATACCTTACAAGCGAAATCAGAAGCATTTAAAAACGTGGTGAAAATTGGCCGGACGCATTTTATGGATGCCACGCCCTTGACACTCGGCCAGGAATTTTCGGGGTACGTATCCCAGTTAAATCATGGTCTTAAAGCCATTAAAAATACGTTGGCTCACTTGTCTGAGCTGGCCTTAGGAGGTACCGCTGTAGGAACAGGAATTAACACTCCCGACGGTTACTCAGAACGGGTTGCCAGGAATATTGCCGAGTTGACGGGATTACCTTTCGTAACGGCTGAAAATAAATTTGAAGCTTTGGCGGCTCACGATGCCATCGTAGAATCGCACGGAGCCTTAAAAACGGTTGCCGTTAGCCTGATGAAAATCGGTAATGACATTCGGATGCTGTCTTCAGGCCCTCGGGCAGGAATTGGCGAAATATTCATTCCCGATAACGAACCCGGTAGCTCGATTATGCCCGGTAAAGTAAATCCTACCCAGTGCGAAGCCATGACTATGGTAGCTGCTCAGGTGATGGGAAATGACGTGACCATTACTATTGGCGGCTCAAACGGGCATTTTGAATTGAATGTGTTCAAACCCGTTATGATCTACAACTTCTTACACTCCGCTCGTTTGATTGGTGACGTTTGCGTAGCCTTCAACGATAAGTGTGCTGTGGGGATAGAGCCTCTATACGATAATATCAAAAAGCACGTCAATAATTCATTGATGCTAGTGACGGCTCTGAACACCAAAATCGGCTATTATAAATCGGCCGAAATTGCTCAAACCGCTCATAAAAACGGCTCTACTTTAAAAGAAACAGCTGTTGCATTGGGTTACCTGACTCCCGAAGAATTCGACGAGTGGGTAAAACCCGAAAACATGGTAGGCAAGATCTAAGTTTTGATAGGGCATATACAAAAGAGCGTTCGAGTATCGTCGGACGCTCTTTCTGTTAGGAATCTTTCGCAAAATATACTTGCTTTAACGTTCGGTTGATTCTATTCGGGGTTGGAAAGCTGTGAAGTTCATTGATCAAAGACAGGGCTTAGTCCAGCCGGGTAACCATCCATCGAATAATTCCGTTGTATCCCCACTGTTTACTCAGATCTTTGTTCCCATTCAGCAGAGCTACCGTTAAATCCAAATGTAGCGAAGCTTTTAAATTAAACACCTAAAACAATGGCCTCAGGGCTTTTAGCTCTTTTAGATGACGTGGCAGCCCTGGTAAAGGCTAGTGCGGCAAGTCTGGATGATATTCCTACCCAAGTTGCCAAAACCACCAGTAAAGTATCGGGAGTGGTGATTGACGACACCGCCGTAACCCCCAAATACGTCGTAGGGCTTGACCCTTCGCGTGAACTGGTAATCATTTATAAGATTGCTAAGAAATCAATTATCAATAAAATCTTTCTGGTTACCCCTATTGTGCTGATATTGGGGGTATACTTACCCTGGATCATTCCGTATATTTTGATGTTGGGAGGTGCCTACTTGTGTTTTGAGGGGTATGAAAAGGTACACTCCATGTTTGGTTCTCATCATGAACATGACGACTCAGAGGAGGAAATTACGGCTATTACACCAGAACAACTTGAAAAAACGAGAGTGGATAGTGCCGTGCGTACGGACCTGATTCTTTCTTCGGAAATCATGGTGATTACCTACGGAACCGTAACAGCTCAGCCGTTTGTGTCTCAGGTGCTCGTGATGCTTTTTGTTGCCGTTGTGATTACCGTTGGCGTATACGGTACCGTTGGTGTGATCGTGAAAATGGATGATATGGGCGTACACCTGGCAAAAGAACATCGCCCCCTTGCCCTACGAAAATTTGGGTATGGGCTAGTGAAAGCGATGCCGCGTTTGCTGACAGCCCTGGGGTATATTGGTACTGTAGCTATGTTGTGGGTTGGAGCCGAGCTAATTGTGCATGGAATTCCGGTATTACACCATGCTCAGGAGCAGTTAGAACACCTCATTTCGATTCCTTCGCTGGCTTGGTTAGCAAATGCTCTGTTGTGTGCCGTAGCTGGATTAATACTGGGGGCTGTAATTGACAAGACCCTGGGACTGTTCCGAAAAAAATAAAAACACTACTCATAATCATTACTCCCGGTCAGGTTAACCTGACCGGGAGTTTTGTTGGGGAGAGCTACTCTTTTAAAGCAATAAAAAAATTAATAATTCTGTTTCTGTGCCGCTGAAGGATGTTGTAGTTTTAATTTTCGATTTGACATTCATCCCCATTCCCATGCTAAAACAAATTATCCTAGCTTTATCATTGGCTTTTGTGAGCCTTGGAAGTTTCGCTCAAAGCAAAAAATACGTAATCATTGGTTATGTGACGGGTAGCGGGTGGACTAAAGCCGCCCTGGAAGCCGATGTTACTAAAATGACCCACATTAATTTCGCTTTTGCCGTACCGAATAAAGATGGAGTACTCGATCCGCTGAACGAAGGCGATGTCAAAACGCTGGCAGCTCTTCACGACCTGCGTAAGATTAATAAAGACCTGAAAATTCTGATCTCGATTGGTGGCTGGGGTGGTTGCAAGTACTTTTCCGATGTATCGGTAAATGAGGCTGCACGCCAGAAATTTGCCAAAAGCTGTCTGGAATTGGTTAATAAACACCATTTAGACGGCGTAGATATTGACTGGGAATATCCGGCTCAGATCGGGGCAGGTAATATCTTCCGGAAAGAAGATAAACAAAATTATACCCTGTTACTGAAGACTTTACGTGAAAATCTGGATGAACAGGGAAAGAAAGATAATCGCTCCAGGACGAATCATTTTCTGTTAACCTCGGCAACGGGTGGCGATACCGCTTTTGTAAACCATACAGAACTAGGGAAAGCGGCTCAGTATCTGGATTACGTGAATATCATGACCTATGATTTATACCACGGTAACGACGTAGTAACGGGTCATCACAGTCCGTTATACCAGTCTAAATCGAGCGATCATTCCCGCAATAGCTCAGCAGATGCAGTAATGGGCCACGTGAAAGCAGGTGTACCCATTGGCAAAATTGTGTTAGGGGTGCCCTTTTATGGCCGCGGCTGGACCAACGTGAACGCTGAAAATAATGGATTATTTCAGCCCACAACGAATGCAGAGCATTCGTTCATTAGCTATAATGAGTTGTTAGAGAAGTATATTAACAAAAATGGCTACGTACGTTATTGGGATGAAGGGGCAAAAGTACCTTACCTCTGGAATGCCGAAAAGAAAACGTTTTTCTCGTATGCCGATGCCGAGTCCGAAAAGTTCAAAACAGAATACATTAAAAAGAATAAAATGGCGGGCGTAATGTTTTGGGAATATTTCCTGGATACTCCTGACCGGGTTCTGCTTGATACTCTGGTAAAAGGATTAGAATAAGACTTTCGCCAACAAAAAACTGCTGAAGCCCTTCAGCGGTTTTTTTGTTGGGTTAAAAGTTTAGATTGCACCCAGGGCATTAGTATTTGTTCCAGCCAGGAATGTAATTTGCTTCTTTCTAGCATCAACGTATTTAAAATGAAACTCCTGTTTCTGCTAATGATTACAGCTACTTTAACGTTTGGCCAATCCAGCCCGGCCACTGATAATCCATTTTTTACGACTTACCAGACACCCTTTGAGGTTCCGCCGTTTGACAAGATCAAGCCAGCTCACTTTGAACCAGCTTTTGAAGAAGGCATGAAGCAGCAGGCCGCTCAAATAAAAGCCATGCTGATGCGTCGGGATGTACCTACTTTTGAGAATACCATCGTTTTCATGGATCATAGTGGCGATTTGCTCTCAAGGGTTAGTACCGTTTTCTATAATCTCAATTCAGCTAATACGAACGATGAGCTTCAGCAAATTGCAAAAGAACTGGCTCCCAAGCTTTCGAAACATCGAGATGATATTCAGTTGAACCCGGAATTATTCAAACGCGTTAAAACCATTTATGACCAGCGGAATGCTCTTAAGTTAACGCCTGAGCAGCTGATGTTACTGGAAAAAACCTACAAAGGGTTTGTTCGTAACGGAGCCGGCTTACCCGCTGACAAGCAGGAACGCCTGCGGCAGATTAACCAGGAACAATCCGTACTAACGCTACAGTATGGGCAAAACCTGCTGGCTGAAAATAACGCCTATACCTTGGTGATTGATAAGCAGGCTGATTTGAATGGTTTGCCTGCTTCTTTAGTGGCTGCCGCTACCGAAGAGGCTAAAAAGCGTAACCTGGAAGGCAAGTGGGTGTTTACGCTCCAGAATGCCAGCATTATGCCTTTCCTGCAATACGCAGATAATCGGGCTCTTCGTCAGCAGTTATTCAATGCCTACATTGAGCGGGCCAATCATGACGATAACCACGATAACAAAGTGACTCTGGCCAAATTAGTGGCTTTGCGAGCTGAGCGGGCAAAATTGCTTGGTTATGAAAATCATGCGGCTTATATCCTGGAAGAAAGTATGGCCAAAACGCCTGCTAAGGTCAACGAACTCCTTCAGCAGCTTTGGTCAGCAACGGTGCCCGTAACCAAACGGGAGGCCGCTGAACTACAGGCTTTGATGGACAAAGAGGGTAAAAAGGAAACACTCGCCGGTTGGGACTGGCGATATTATGCCGAGAAATTACGCAAACAGAAGTATGATCTGGATGAAGAACAACTCCGTCCGTACTTCTCACTGGATAATGTGCGACAGGGTATTTTTACCTTATGTAAAAAACTGTACGGTATTACCTTTACCCTTCGGCCTGATGTGCCGGTATACCACCCAGATGCCCTTGCCTATGAGGTAAAAGAAGCCAATGGAAAACACATTGGCATTATGTATATGGATTTCTTTTCCCGAGCTAGCAAGCGAGGCGGAGCCTGGATGACGAGTTACCGCCAGCAGGAAGTAAAAGAGGGGAAAGCGATTGCCCCGGTGGTGTCAATTGTCTGTAATTTCTCGCGTCCAGCAGGGAATGCCTCAGCCCTGTTAACCATCGAAGAAACCACCACATTTTTCCATGAATTCGGGCATGCTTTGCACGGCTTGCTTTCTAACGTACACTACGGAAGCTTATCGGGAACGTCCGTCCCACGGGATTTTGTGGAGTTGCCCTCTCAGATCATGGAAAATTGGGCAACGGAACCCGAAATGTTGAAATTATATGCAAAGCATTATCAAACGGGTGAGGTCATTCCAGTGGATCTGGTTGAAAAACTAAAAAAAAGCAGCTTATTCAATCAGGGCTTTGCCACAACAGAATATTTGGCAGCTTCGCTGTTGGATATGGCTTACCATACCCTGGCTCCGGGGCAGACGCCCACGGATATACTCGCTTTCGAGAAAAAAGCCATGGATCAAATTGGTCTTATCGAGCAGATTCCACCCCGTTATCGGAGTACGTATTTCCAGCATATTTTCGCCGGGGGGTATTCAGCGGGTTATTATAGTTATATCTGGTCAGCTGTGCTGGATGCCGATGCTTTCGAAGTATTCAAACAAAAAGGACTGTTTGATCAGAAATCGGCCCAATCGTTCCGGACGAACGTACTTGAACGTGGGGGTACAGAAGAGCCGATGAGTTTATACCGCAAATTCCGCGGTGCCGAACCCGATAGTAAACCATTGCTTCGCCGTCGTGGCTTATTAACTGAAATGGAATAAGTTTTCTGCTTTCAGTTTTGAATATGGGAATTTGGGTTTAGAGTGGCCGAGGCTTCTTTGGGTCAGAATATATGATCACTTAACAACCATCAACAAATAAACCTTTGTGAAAGGTTGTGACTTAGTTGTTATGAATAAATAGTTTCTGGAAATAAAGTACTGATTATGAATGGGATATGATAAAAAAGGGCATCTGCTGGTGTCCTTTTTGTGTATTCGGAACTATAGTGATGCCGTCTGCCTTATTTAAACCGTATGTCTTTTTTCAGTGTATGCGACTATTCTCCTTACTTGGCCGAGTTGGCTTAGACGGTTTTATACTAGCTTTATTAGGAATGATTGGTTTGGCTTATGTCTGGCCGGAAGGAGGCTTGGGTGAAGGGCCATTTTCATTATCTAGCCTGGCTAATTATGGGGTATCACTTATCTTCTTTTTCTACGGCCTTCGTCTTAGCAAAGAAAAACTCAAGGCCGGTTTAAGCAATTGGTACTTACACGTGGTGGTACAGGTCAGTACATTTATTCTGTTCCCGTTATTGATTCTGCTCCTTAAATCCATTTTTGAAACGACTGATAGTCAGATAATTTGGGTGAGTATATTTTTTCTGGCTAGCCTGCCTTCCACCGTTTCGTCTTCGGTCGTGATGATTTCCATTGCTGAGGGGAATATTCCGGCGGCTATTTTCAATGCCAGCATTTCCAGTAGTATTGGGGTGTTTGTCACACCGCTCTGGATGCAGGTTGTGAATACCAGTGCAGAGAGCGGCGGAGCGAATCTGGGTAATATTTTGGAAAAACTTACTTTACAAGTATTGGTTCCGGTTATCATTGGGATAGCCTTAAATCGCTATTGGGGAGCCTGGGCAGAAAAGCAGAAGAAGTTTTTACGCTACTTTGACCAAACTACCATCCTTATTATTGTTTATACCGCTTTTTGTGAGTCATTTGACCAGCATTTGTTTAGCAATTTAGGCTGGGGCGATTTGCTAATGCTGGCAGTAGGGATGCTGGGATTGTTTTTTGTGGTTTATGGCCTGATTACCCTGGTGTGCAATGCTCTGAAATTTAACCGGGAAGATCGCATTACGGCTGTTTTCTGCGGGTCGAAGAAGTCGCTAGTTCACGGTACGGTAATGTCGAAGGTATTATTTGCCAATAGTCCTGCCTTAGGTATACTGTTATTGCCGCTCATGTTATATCATGCCATACAATTAATTGTGGCTAGTATTCTGGCTCAGCGAATGGCTAAAAAGTGAATATGCCTGGTTAAATCTGTTACCTCCCATGCGAATCATTAAAAAAACAATGAGTATAATTTTGATAAGCTTATTGGTAGCCGCCTTGGTTACGTTGGGCATAATGCATTTGCCTCCTTTTGGTAAAACTCCTTCGGGAGCTCGTCTTCAACGCATTGAACGGGCCTCTAATTATGAGAAGGGTAGTTTTAAATACCCAATTGAAACGCCCATGATGAGTCCGGAAGCTTCCTGGTGGAAATTACTGCGGGCCTATTTCAATCCGGTACCTAATCGGGAGCCTTCTCATCTTTTACCAGTCGTTAAAACGGATTTAAAACACTTGACCGGGAATGAGCCCATGATGGTCTGGTTTGGGCATTCTTCTTATTTCATTCGGATAAATGGTAAAAACCTGCTCATTGACCCAGTTTTTAGTGAACGAACGTCACCTTTTCAGTTCATTGGCACGAAGCGTTATCCCGGTACTGAGGGCTATTCAATCGATGATTTTCCGGAATTAGACGCCGTCATTATTACACACGATCATTACGATCACCTGGACTATGATTCCATTCTAAAACTAATTCCGAAAACCAGGCATTTTCACGCAGCGTTGGGGGTAGGCGAAGATTTAGAACGCTGGGGCGTAAAATCAGAAACCATTACCGAATACAACTGGGGTGATAAGGGCCAGATCGTTCCGGGAATGGAATTGATTGCTACACCCGGCCGCCATTTTTCGGGGCGTGGACTGATTCGCGGGAAAACCGTCTGGAATTCTTATGTACTACGTACCCCTGAGCATACCCTTTTTCTGGGTGGTGATTCAGGCTACGGGCCCCATTTTAAAGAAATTGGTGCTCAGTATGGACCTTTTGATATGGCTTTACTCGAATG
Source organism: Siphonobacter sp. (assembly GCA_047605205.1). Taxonomy (GTDB): domain Bacteria; phylum Bacteroidota; class Bacteroidia; order Cytophagales; family Spirosomataceae; genus Siphonobacter. The sequence goes on along the minus strand of JASGGE010000007.1, from coordinate 40,597 downwards.
CGGGCAATACAATGCAATGTGGAACCTGATCCATATGATGCCGGAAGAAACCGCACAGGCGGCCATTGACCTTCGGGCTAAAACCTTAATGCCCGTTCACTGGGGTAAATTTACGCTGGCTTTGCACCCCTGGAATGAACCCATTCAGCGAATCGTCAAGAAAGCGGCCGAATTACACGTGCCCTTGGCAACTCCCCAAATTGGTCAGCCCATTGTCCTTGGTCAGCCGTACCCAACCAGTTCATGGTGGGATATTGAATAAAAATCAGGGAGCATTTAACCGTGTTCCTGAAAATAAATGCTTCTTTAATTGAGAGTCGTTCCGGACATTATTTCGTTTACTAATATTGAAAAAGGCTTACCGGTAAAAGATAAATGCGGCTAGCTCAAAGGGTTTGAAATTGCCGGCGAAGACAAAGTGGTTTATTAACCTCCGGCGGGATCACACCGAAGAATGCTAACCTGGACAAACGTAAGGCCCGTTTCAGGATTGATCCGAAGCTATGGGAAAAGAAAACCTTTGCAAAAGCTTTTTGAGTGAGGGTAGTAAAAGAAGAAGTGAGTTTCTTAATTCGTAAAATTCATTTCCTTAAGCCAGTATTGGCAACGCCCAAACCATTCTTCAAAGGAAGGCGTTTGCGGATACCCATGCTGGCCTTTGGTATATAGATGTAGTTCGGCAGGTACCTGATTTTGTAGTAAAGCCTGGTAAAATACCAGACTATTCCCAACAGGCACTACTGTATCATCTCGTCCGTGGGTCAGAAAGGCTGGCGGGGTATTTTCTGTTACGTGCAACTGGTTGGAATACTGGTTAATTAATTCGGTATGAGTTCCCAAAAGATTGTTCCGACTTCCACTGTGACCCAATCCTGCCTGAAAACTGATTACCGGGTATACTAGAATCATGAAATCGGGGCGTAGACTGGTCTGGCTGGGATTGTTAATGGTAATTTGAGTAAAGTGCGTTCCGGCAGTAGAAGCTAAATGACCTCCTGCTGAAAAGCCCATGATGCCAATTTTCTGAGGATTAATCTGCCACTCTGCTGCTCGTTGACGCACGAGCTGAATAGCCCGTTGGGCATCCTGCAAGGGCCCCATGGCAGGCTCCGGCATGGTTTCAGAGCTAGGCAGCCGATATTTCAACACAAAGGCAGCAATGCCCAGCCTTACAAATGCTTCGGCAATTGCGGTTCCCTCTCTTTTCATCACCAGTACACCATAGCCACCACCTGGGCAAATAATAACGGCCGTTCCGGTGGCCTTTTCTTTAGGGGGTAGAAAAACGGTTAAGGTAGGTTGGGTAACTTTAGCAACGATCTGCCCGTCTTTCACCGTTTCCTGAACCGTATTGGGCCTGGAATTAGGAATGGGGCCATCATATAAAGCCAGTTGCTGCTGGGCAAAACCCTGTATTCCAATCAGGGACAGAATACTTGTTAAGAGAAGTTTCACGAGAGAGAGGTTAAGTCGTTCCTTCAAAATTGAAAAATAAGAATAGCCATTTTGAGATAATACTTGCTGCATCTTATCAATTTCTTTTCTTTGTACAAAAAAATAACCAGATAAAACAGTTTTATAAACATAATTGATTATGCAGGTATCTCCATTCTGGGGTGAATTAGTAGGCACGCTCGTCCTTATTTTGTTGGGAGATGGCGTGGTTGCCAACGTTTGTTTAACGCATTCCAAAGGAGAAAAATCCGGCTGGATTGTGATTACCGCCGGTTGGGGCTTTGCCGTAATGATAGGCATCTTTGTTGCCAAAGCTTTTGGTAGTTCGGATGCTCACCTGAATCCGGCGGTTACACTGGCCTTTGCAGTTTCTTCCGGTGATTATTCTAACGTATTTTCCTATTGGGCTGCCCAGATGATCGGGGCTTTTTTAGGGGCTGTCCTCGTATGGTTGCATTATCTGCCGCACTGGGCTGAAACGAAAGATCCTGATGTTAAACTGGCGATTTTCGCTACGGGCCCCGCCGTACGCAGCCAAACGGGCAACTTTATTTCCGAGTTTATGGCTACTGCCATACTGATTCTGGGAGTAAGCTCTATTTCGGGTGTAGGAGAGTTAGCCGTTGGCTTCGGGCCGTATCTGGTGGGGCTACTGGTATGGAGTATTGGTTTATCCTTGGGTGGAACCACTGGGTATGCCATGAGCCCAGCCCGGGATCTGGCCCCTCGTATTGCTCATGCTCTGTTACCGATTCCCGGGAAAGGTTCGTCAGACTGGGGTTATGCCTGGATTCCCGTGGTGGCTTCTTTAGTAGGAGGGGTAGCAGGGGGAGCATTATTTAGCTGGTTTCATTAACCTCTTGAACGCATGTACATTGGCTCGCTTGATCAGGGTACAACAAGTACCCGATTCATTATTTTCGATAAAAAGGGGCAGATTATTTCGGTCGCTCAAAAAGAACACACGCAATATTATCCGCAACCTGGCTGGGTAGAACATAATCCCGATGAAATCTGGAGCAATACTCAGGAAGTAATTGAGCAGGCTCTGGTGAAAGCTCAGCTTACCGCAAAGGAGTTAGCAGCTGTAGGCATTACGAATCAGCGAGAAACGACAGTAGTCTGGAATCGTTATACGGGAAAACCCTACTATAATGCACTGGTTTGGCAAGATACCCGTACCACTGCGATGGTTGCCGAACTTGCTGCCGAGGAAGGTGGGGGTGACCGATTCCGGGAAAAAACAGGCCTTCCGCTGGCAACGTATTTCAGTAGCCTGAAAATCAAATGGTTACTTAAGAATATTGCTACCCTTGAAAAAGACGCATTAAAAGGTGAAGTGCTGTTTGGTACTATGGATACCTATATCCTCTGGCAACTGACCGGAGGGCCGCATGGTGGCCAGCACCTTACTGATGTGACGAATGCCAGCCGTACCCAACTCATGAACCTGCATACCCTTCAGTGGGATGAACACTTACTGGAAGCTTTTGGAATTCCAGAACAGATTTTACCTGAAATCCGCTCTTCTTCCGAATGTTATGGTATTGCAACAGGCGTGCTTGAAGGCGTACCCATTGCAGGTATTCTGGGAGATCAGCAGGCTGCTTTGGTGGGACAAACCTGTTTTCGGGCGGGGGACGCTAAGAATACCTATGGCACGGGCTGTTTTATGCTACTTAATACGGGTACGTCTATTACTCAGTCTACCCACGGCCTGGTTACTACTGTAGCTTATCAGCTGGGAAATCAGCCCGTGCATTACGCTTTGGAAGGCTCCGTTGCCATTGCGGGAGCTCTGGTGCAGTGGTTACGTGATAATCTGGGGCTGATTGAAAAAAGCTCAGATATTGAAACCCTGGCCCAAACTGTTGAAAATAACGGAGGCTGTTATTTTGTGCCCGCTTTTTCTGGCTTATATGCACCTTACTGGCGGACAGACGCCCGAGGCATTATTGCCGGATTAACCCGCTTTGTAACGAAAGGACATTTGGGCAGGGCTGCTTTGGAGGCAACTGCTTTTCAAACACTTGAAGTGCTCGAGGCTATGGAGAAAGATGCTGGCTTACGCTTGTCAGAGCTACGGGTGGATGGCGGAATGACGGTTAATGAACTGCTGATGCAGTTCCAATCAGATTTACTCAACGTACCTGTAGTAAGACCAGAAATGATTGAAACTACGGCTTTGGGAGCAGCATATGCGGCTGGACTAGCCGTAGGCTATTGGAAAGATCTGGACGACCTACGCCAGAACTGGGGCATTGATCGAACCTGGATGCCCCAAATGCCAAAAGCCAGGCGAAATGCAATGTACCGCAGCTGGCGAAAAGCCGTGCGACGTTCGTTTGGTTGGGAAGAATAACAATGGGTTGTTTGTTATTGGCTTAAGCCAATAACAAACAACCATCAACCAAATTATTTATTCCTGAATGAATGGATAATCTGCCTGTACGTAAACGTCTTTGTAGGCTTCAGCTGGGTCAGGCCAGGGGGATTCTTCGGCAAATTTTACAGATTCTGCCACTTGGCCCTTGATTTTTTCTTCAATGGCAGCTAAATCTTCTTCGGTAGCCATACCGTTTTCAAGAATAGTTGCCCGAACCCATTCAATTGGGTCGCGACGTTTGTATTCTTCTACTTCTTCCTTCGTGCGATATTTCTGAGGATCCGACATGGAGTGCCCCCGGTAGCGGTAGGTCTTAAACTCCAGAAAGGAGGGACCTTCACCATTACGGGCCCGTTCGGCAGCACGACTTACGGCTTCGTGTACGGCCTCTACACTCATACCATCAACGGGCTCAGAAGGCATATCATAGGCTTCGCCAATGGTATACAGATCCGTTACGTTAGAAGTACGAGCTACGGAAGTTCCCATCGCATAACCATTGTTTTCTACCACAAAAATCACGGGTAGTTTCCAGGTCATGGCCATGTTAAAGGATTCATGAAGAGCTCCCTGACGTACCGCACCATCTCCGAAGAAACAGATACACACGTTTTTCGTTTTTAAATACTTTTCGGCAAAGGCAATACCCGCTCCGAGAGGAATCTGTGCTCCTACAATTCCGTGCCCACCGACAAAGTTTACTTCTTTATCAAAAATGTGCATAGAACCCCCTTTACCCTTGGTCGTACCGGTAGCTTTTCCGAATAGCTCAGCCATGATGGCTTTAGGGCTAGTGCCCAGAGCCAGCGGGAACCCGTGGTCGCGGTAGGCAGTAATCCACTTGTCATCTTTTGTCAGGGCTGATACTGAACCAGTCGAACACGCTTCCTGACCGATATACAAGTGACAGAACCCACGGATTTTTTGTTGTCCGTACAGCTGCCCGGCTTTTTCTTCAAAACGCCGTTGAAGCAGCATATTTTCGAACCAATAGAGGTAGGTTTCTTTTGGGTATTTTACCTTCGCTTTGGCTTTTTCTTTTGTGGCCATTGGACGCGGAATTAAGAAGAGTGGAACTAATGCCTGATTTTCCGCTTTTACTCCGGCCATAGGCACGAATCTGGAAAACCCTGGAATAAAACTTTCGGCGAAATTAGCCTTCAATTGTCAAAACACAAAGATGCTTTTTCTGGAACGTCTTCAACTTAGTCATTATAAATCGTATGAAACGGGTAACTTTCTGTTTTCGGAAGGAGTGAATGCCATTGTCGGTGAAAATGGAAGCGGTAAAACCAACCTGCTCGACGCTATTTATTTTCTCTCCCTGACTAAAAGTGCCATGACCACACAGGACGCCCTGGCCATTAAACATGGTGCCGATTTTATGCTGATTGAAGGGCTCTTTTCTAATAATGAGCATCGGAATGAAGACAGCTATACTGGTCGGCGAAAGTCTACCATTACCATTTCTATTCCCCGGAGGCAGCGAAAAATCGTCATGCAGGAAAAGAAACCCTACGAACGCCTGGCCGACCACATCGGGAAATATCCGGTTGTATTGATGGCTCCTGATGATACGGACCTCGTACGGGAAGGTTCTGAAGAGCGTCGCAAGTTTTTTGATGGTGTACTTTCGCAACAACGACCGGATTACCTCAGTGATTTGTTACAATATAACCGAATTCTGGAACAACGTAACAGCTTGTTAAAGCAATTTCACGAGCGGCATTATACCGATGAAGATTTACTGGAAGCGTATTCCAAACCTTTGGTTGAGCTGGCTGAAAAGTTATACGAACAACGTAAAACGTTTTTGGCGGAATTTTTACCCGTTTTTCAGGAGCATTACGCTTTGCTAAGTGAAAGCCGGGAATCCGTTCAGATCAGGTATGAATCAGAAGTTGAAACAGAAGACTTTAGCCAGCAATTCTGGCTGAATCGACACCGTGATGTAGCCGCTCAGCGGACGACCCTCGGTGTGCATAGAGACGACTATAGTTTTGAAATTAATGCGTATCCACTCAAAAAATTTGGCTCGCAGGGGCAGCAGAAATCCTTTGTGATTGCCTTAAAACTCGCTCAGTTTGAACTGCTTACGCGGGAAAAAGGCTTTCAGCCCATTTTATTGCTCGACGATATTTTTGATAAGCTCGATGATCGTCGGATTGCCAGACTCATGGGAATGATGAGAGATGGAACCTTCGGTCAGGTCTTTTTAACCGATGCCCGTCCGGAACGTACGCACGCTTTATTCCTTGAGGCGGGTATTGAGGTCAATCTCATTCGAACCACGTAAATAATTTACGTACAAAAAGGGGTTACGATCAAATTCAAAAGCCAAAGAATAATGTTAAGCAATAAAGCGAATGTAACAACAACGTAGCCATAGTAGAATAGCACATTTTCCCTGACATACGGATTCAGTACACGGTATGAGGAAGTAATAGGTCGGAGAAAAAATGGGCAGGGGGAACAGGGAAAACCCAAGTACTGCTCCAATCAGATGAGGTGGTTTGAGTAGACTTAATTATTGAGTCAAATGGTTAAAATGAAGAGTAACAAACACACTCAAGGTTACCTTGCTTTTGTTTTGTGTGAATCAAACGTATCTTCAAAGACTAGTTTTCCATTTGGTTGAGCAAAGCGAACGAAATCAACCGAACCCGTTCCTTCAAAATCGTAGCCAATGCCCACAAGGTCTTGAGCCTGGCCGGAGATACGGGTTTCGTAAACTTTTTTTCCATCAATAAATATTTCGGCGGCTCCTTTCTGCACGGAACAGCTTACCTCCACCCATTTCGATAAATCTCTGCCAAATGCTGATAAATCGGTATTCTTAGCCGATACTGCGTGCCCTGCCAGATACAGACTAAGCTGCCCAATGCAACCCTGAGCTGATAAGGGAATCTCAAAGTATTCATTTTTACAGAGAATCATGATTCGAATATTTTGACATACCGAAGCTCCTTGATGATAGTCACTTTTTACCCGCGTTTGCATGATAAAATCATCGGAATGTAAGTCGGCCAATTCCCTTACATAGCGGTAGCGAACCGTTGGTGGCTGCGGTTGCATCGGGATATTTTGCTGCCGAATCGCCGAGCTTGGCAAGCTAAGTATTCCATCGTGAATACATTCCGTGGCGTTGAAATATACGGGCACCGGCTCCTGTTTGACAACGACATGCCAGCCTTCAGAAGGAATGAGCAAATTATGCTCTTTTACGATTTGATTTCCAATGATCAATTTTGCCCGGAAATATCCTGGATCGTAGTAAATTGAAGTATAGGTATGGCCATTTTTAGGCACAAGCTGGCGTCGTTGTGGGTCCCAGGATTGCTGGATGAATACTGAATCAGTCGGCGAAGCGGAAGCATCGTAATGAAAAACAACGGAGTTGGGTATTCCCGTTGTAACGGGTTGACTACTAAACGAGAAGGCATCGGAAGAAACAGAAGCAGGATGATGCACATGTAGTAAAAAGGCTGCTCCCCCCAATAATCCGGTAAGGAGAAACAGCGTGACCCATCCATATTTTGCTATTGGCATAATTCGGATGGTTTTTGGGGTAGGAGTAGAAGATATTGTTGATGCAGGAAACTCACTAACGATAAACTGCTGCCAGTTGTCATACCCCAGAAACTGAACCAGCGTATTTAGGGTAACGGTGGTTGGGTCTGATTCATATTTGACCCGACCCCAAACCCGCTTGAGAGTAGTTACACTTAGCGATACACCTGTCTGGCGGACGATGCTTTCGCTGAGCTGTTCGAAATCTTGAGTAGACCACGTCTCACTATTTCCCCAGCCTAATTTCTGCTCAATTAATTGAAGACATCTGATAAGCTCCAGATTTTTTTGTGGGGTAGATATGGTTTTCATGATCAGCTACTTATCGATTTGAACAAACTTGAATGGGTTTTGAATAGCATTGAATTGCAGCTTCGCGTACCTGTGTTACACATTTGAACTCAATCAAATGTACAAATAATGAAAACGGGGATTATCCTGACCGGGCTTATTTTTCGGGTCTTGTTACTGTCTGCTCAGTCATCCATTCCGTATGGTAACAATCCGAATACTGGTCGTTATCACAATGTTGGCGACGCTAATCTTTACTATGAAATCTACGGACGTGGCAAACCCATAGTATTGTTGCACGGCGGTTTGTTTGGGTATATTGATGAATATGAATTCCTGATTCCAAAACTTGCTGAAGACCATCAGGTGATTGCTATCGCTACCCGTGGCCACGGGAAATCGGAGCTAGGCCATAAGAAGTTTACTTATGCACAACTTGCCGAAGATGCATACCAGGTTATTCGGAGTATAACCAGCGACAGCGTTTGTGTGATTGGCTTTAGTGATGGGGGTATTGCCGGGTATAATCTGGCGGCCCGGCATCCGGAACTAGTCCGGAAGCTTATTGCGATTGGAGCCCCCCGGCGGCCGGCCGACCGAACCTTATCTCTTCAGGAAGAAGGCAAAATGACCGTTGAGCAGTTGGAAAAAAAGTATCCTGACTTTGTTAAATCCCGAAGAGCGATCATGCCCGAACCCACACGATGGGCAGAATTCCTGGACAGATTGGATGAAATGTGGAATCTCCCCACGTTCATTACAGATCGGGCACTTCAGCAATTAACCTGTCCGGTTTTAGTACTGGCTGGTGATCATGATCCGTATTTCCGCCTTGAAAAACTGATTGAAACCTTTCGGTTACTGCCCAAGGGCCAGCTGGCGTGTGTTCCTGGGTGTGGGCATGTAGTGCTCTATTGCAATTTCCCGGCTGTCTGGGAGGATATATCTTCTTTTATTAATTAAACTGATTATGAACATAAGGGTCGTACTATTGGGCGTTGCCGGAGTGCTTGCTAATGCTCTAGCTTTTTCGCAAATTCCTTTTGATAAGGAACACTGGACTATTGTGGGAAAAATGGAAAAAGAAACCTATTTAGGCCGTGACTGCATTCGTCTTTCAGAAGGAGCCCTCTATTCAAAGGATAGTACCTTTTTAAATGGAAGTATTGAATTTGATATGGTGCTGTCTAGAAATCGTTATTTCCCTGGTTTTGGCTTTCGCGTGCAGAACTCAGAGCAGTATGAACACATCTATTTACGGCCGCATCAACTCGGGAATCCGGATGCTATTCAATACATGCCCGTTTATAATGGACAGGAAGCCTGGCAACTTTATTATGGAGAAGGGTACTCAACTGCCCTGACATATCCGCTGGAAGAATGGGTGCATATCAGGTTACTCGTAAAAGACACTCAGGCAGAAGTTTACGTAGGGAGTGAAAACAAATCCAGATTGATTATTCATCAGCTCAAGCGGGTTACCAAACCCGGGCGAATTAGTCTGATCAATGGTGGCCCGATCGTAGCCCGATATGCGAACGTTCACTACACAAAAACAGATCGCCCTACGTTTGTGGGTACGTTTAAACCGGAGCCTGCCCCTAACCCAGGAGTTATTCCAAACTGGCTGATTTCTAGTACGTTTGATGAGAAAGTGCTGGGGGATAGTGAGGGCTTACCCAAAAGCCTGATGAGTAACCTTACCTGGCAGAAATGCCCAACGGAAGTTTCGGGTGTAATTAATCTTTCTAAAATCAGTAAGTTACAGGCCAGGCATACAACCGTTTTGGCAAAAATTACCCTGACCTCAGATCGGGCTCAGATTAAAAAACTCCAGTTCGGTTTCAGTGATAAGGTACGAGTATACGTTAATTACCAACCTGTCTACGAAGGGCATGATCGATTTGCCTCCCGGGATTATCGATTTCTGGGAACAATTGGCTATTTCGATGCCGTATTTCTGGATTTGAAAAAAGGGAAGAATGAGATTGTATTGGCGATTACCGAAGAATTTGGCGGCTGGGGTGTTCAGGCAATTATGGCCGAGCAGTCAGGGATAACGATTGAACCTTAAAACCAGAAAGCACAAAAAAGAGCCGTTGACGACCAACGGCTCTTTTTTGACGTGAAATTCAGGTTATTCCTTTTTCGGGTCTTTTTTTTCTACCTGTTTCACCACTTTATCTCCTGCTTTCAGGTTTTTCGAAACGAGCAGAAAAGGTCCTGAGATAATCTCTTCGCCTTCTGTTAAGCCAGAAGTAATTTCAATATTTTCAAAATCGCTGATGCCCGTTTTTACTCTTCGCATTTCAGCTACGCCGTTTTTAACAATAAACACCACTTCTTTGGGGCGTTCTTCTGTTTTTCGTTCGGTCGTATTTTGCAAATTGTCCGGGTTGTTGTCTTCGGTTTTTTTCTCTTCTGTCCGGGTAGTTACCGCGGCAATTGGTACACTTAATACACCATCTTTCCGTTCGGTAACGATTTCAACAGAGGCTGTCATGCCCGGACGGAAGGGAAAACTACGTTTCATTTTACGGTCAATCAAATCCTGGTAAGATTCAGGTAAGATGCGAATTTTTACTTCAAATTCAGTTACAGCATCAGTAGATGTTGCGGATGCCGTCAGGGAACCCGACCCATTGGCTGTGTTGGCTATGGCCGTTATTTTTCCTTTAAATTTCCGGCCGGAATAGGAATAGGCATCTACGTCGATTGATACAGAATCGCCCACGTTTACCCGAACAATATCATTTTCATTGACATTAACCCGAACCTCCATGTTATTCAGGTTGGCAATGCGTAAGAGCTCGGTACCGGCCATTTGAGAAGTTCCTACTACGCGTTCGCCCAGTTCAACACCCAGTTTGGAAACAATGCCGTTGGAAGGAGCATAAATGGTGGTTTTTCGCAGGTTCTCAAGGGCATCTTTCTGACTGGCTACGGCACTTTCCACGGCGTACTGGGCTGCCTGTACACTAGCTTTTCCTGCTTCCAGATTTTGTTTGGCTACCCGAAAATTAGCTTCTACCGTTTCAAAATCAGACTCAGAAATAACTTTGTCCGAGAAGAGCTTTTTGTTTCGATTGTAATCGGCCTGCGACCGTGTATACTGGGCTTCCATCTGACCTGCCGAAGCCTTTGACTGTTCATAGTTTGCTTTGGCCTGATTAACGGCTGCCTGTGCCCGGGCTACGAGCGATTCGTAGTTGTCGGGGCGAATGCGTAGTAAAAGTTGCCCTCTCACGACGGAATCGCCTTCGGCTACTTTTAGCTCAATAATTTCACCAGAAACATCAGGGCTGATTTTAACCTCCACTTCAGGCTGAACCTTACCCGAAGCACTTACCCGTTCGGTAATGCTTGCTTTTTTAACGGTTGCAAATGTGGCTTCCAGCGGCTTTTCCTGGCCAATCCAGCCCGCCGATTTTGCTATAAAAAGCCCACCCAGCAGAAGAACAATAATTCCTCCTAATATCCACCAGATCCGATTCGAAGAACGTTTGGCCATACTCTGTTCAAATTGATCAGGAAACAATCCCGATGTATTTTTAAAAGGACAATGGTTTATTTTGATAATAATCTAAAATCTTGATTCTAAGAATGTAATCATATTTAGCCTGAATCTGATTGATTTTGGCTTGATCCAGATTGGCTTTCGCCAGGTTGTAATCTACTGAATTAATAGCTCCGGCATTAAACCGGCTTTCGGAAGCTTTGAAAGCCTGCTCAAGTGACTCTACCTGCTTACTGATGGAAGCGTACCGTTTGGCTGCCCCAGTCATATTAATATAAGCCTGTTCAATATTCTGGCGAAGTTGCAGGCGAGTATTCTCAGCCTGATATTCCTGATTTTTTACGTTTAAGGTAGCATTCGCTGAGCGGTATCGTACCTGATAAGCATTGAAAATTGGAATTCGTAGGCTAAGACCTACGCCGCCATTCAGGTTATTGCTATACTGATTCAGCCAGGAAATATTCTGATAAGTATAGGAGTATTGCTGAGTTGTGAACGTAACGGGAACCTGTTGCCCGTTGAAATCTACTAAGGCGGCAGTCGTAACGGTTGTAGGGGACCCCAATACGCTACTCCGGGCTGCACTGGAATAGTTTGTTCCTAAGCTAAAGTTAAAAAGCAGGGTAGGATAATACGAACCTCGGGCAATGGCTACACCCGTGCGAGCACTGAGTATCCGTAATTCGGCTGCTTTTACGGCCGCCTGCGTATGAACAGCCAGGTCGTAAATCTGCTGAATACTGGTATTATAGGTGTCATCGGGGGTATTAATACTCATCCGATCGAGCGAAAGTCGCTGAATGGTTCGGTCGTTCATGAGTTGGATGAGTTGCAGATTTGATAAGGCCAGGTTGTTCTCTGCCGTTACCACAGAAAGTTCATTGTTGGCTAATTGAGCCCGTAAATCAAGTAGATTGGCTAAAGGTAAGGAACCTGCATTGACCAGTTTTTCGGTTCGGTTTACTTGTTGTTGGGTGATTTCAACCTGTGTACGTGAGGTAGTTAATACATCTTCATTATTCAAAACCTGCAAGTAAGCAAGAACTACATTCAAAGCAACCTGATCCCGACTGGCCTGTATATCCTGTTCGCTCGCGAGCAGGTTTAGCTTATTTTGTTCGATTGTATTGTTAATAATACCACCATTGTAAAGCGTTGTTGATGAATTTAGGCTGAGGTTATTGTAATTCAGGGTTTGGGTAATGTAGGTATTTGTATAGGGATCAATATTACGCCCCAGGTTTAAACCCTGACCGATAGTACTGTTTACCGTAGGGAGTCGGTTATATCTGGATTGATCCAGAGTATTACGATTAATCTCTACCTGTACCTGACTTTGTTTAACCTGCAGATTATTTTTCCAGGCAATCTCAACACATTCTTGTAGGGTTAGTTTTGGGGGCGTATCGGTCTGCCCGAATGCAGGGGTAATGCCAAGCAACCAAACTAACCAATGATAGGGGTATTTCATGCTACTGATGATCATTCGTCAATGTTACGTGCTAAGCGGAATATTGTTACGTTCTTTTAGGATAAACGGCATATTCCCTATGCGAACTGAGCCGTACTGACTCATTGAAGTGATCAAAAACAAAAAAGTCCAACAGCATAGCTATTGGACTTTCCTTTTCCCCCATTGTTTTACCTAACCTAACAAACCCTTTCGGGTAAGATCTATTACCTGAGCGTGAGCCGATTTATTACGAAGGGATCAAAATCAGTACGCTCTATTCGGCTGTTTGGACGATACTAATCCACAGATTCTTTTTTCGAACGAAGGGCCGCTTCCTACACAATAACATGATTATGGACAGGGCTCTGCGTGGGTTAAAAGTCCAAATGACCCGTATTTATATGGTACCTCTGCGAATAAAAGTTAGTAGTAATGAGATAATAGCAATTACTAAGAGGATGTGAATGAGGCCACCGGCGTTATAGCCTACAAAACCCACTAACCATCCAATAACTAGAATAACAGCGATAATATACAATAGACTTCTCATGACGATTCGAGGTTGTAAATTGGTAGATGTACTCATCATTAGCATATAAAAACATTTTGCCAGACGGCCAGAAACTTCGTGAAAGGCGTTTGTACGTATAGATAAAGCCGTTTCGAGTAAAAAATTCCCCACTGCGGGGAAAACCTCCTGAGCTACACTTGGGAAAGCAAGTGGCACTGAAATGGTATTCCCCAATCGTGTCCACAGATGGTTTATTAACATGAAGAAAGTAGTTAGTTTTTTTAGTGAAGTTTACAACGAATTTTCTAATGATAATGCACTTAAAATGAGTGCTTCTTTATCGTATTATACGATTTTTTCGATGGCTCCCATGTTGATAGTGGTGATCTCGCTTTGTGGAATTTTTCTGGGCCGGGCTGCCATCCAGGGGGAGATCTTCGGGCAGATTCAGAGCTTGGTAGGGAAAGAAGCTGCCATTCAGATTCAGGAAATTATTAAACGAGCTGAATTATCCAGCCGGTCGGGCACGGCTCTGGTTATTGGGCTAGGCACTTTGTTATTGGGAGCAACGGGTGTTTTTAGTGAAATTCAGGATTCGATTAATCGCATTTGGTCCTTACGGGCTAAACCTAAAAAAGGCTGGTTAAAGTTAATCATCAACCGGTTACTCTCCTTTTCAATGATTGTAAGCATGGGCTTTGTATTATTGGTTTCACTTTTACTCAATTCTCTGCTGGATGTATTCGAAACCCGTTTACAACGTTTATTCGATAGTCAGCTTATACTCGTCTTTAATCTGACGAGCTTAGGGGTCGTCTTTCTGGTCATTACCTGCCTTTTTACCTTAATCTTTAAAGTACTTCCCGATGGAAAACTGCATTGGAAAGATGCCTTCGTTGGCTCAGGTTTTACGGCCATCTTGTTTATGATTGGCAAGTTTGTGATTGGGTTATACCTGGGGCAGTCTAATCTGAGTTCTACCTACGGTTCTGCGGCTTCGATTGTGATTGTGTTACTGTGGGTGTACTACTCAGCGGCTATTTTATATTTCGGTGCGGAGTTCACTAAAGTTTACTCAAAAGAGTACGGCCACGGGATTGTCCCCAAATCAGAGACGGTAGTCGTTTATGAAAAAGAAGTTGAACCGAAAGATCTGAACCCTGAGCAAGCACCGCACGTAGTGAAGCCAGGCACTTCCCACTTATCGCAGGGAAGAAAAATGTAACTGGCATTCTTATTTAACAAAGGAATGGTAAACCCTTAGCATTTACTATTTTTTAAACGGATAGCAGCTATGAATACATACGCCATGAATGAGTCTCGAAACCCATTCTTAATCAAAACGTTACAGATTTTTAGTTTACTTACCTTTCTGGTGACGCTGTTTGTTAACTGGACTGCGGTAGCATTACCACTGAATGGGAAGTCAACGCAACAACTTTCGGATCAGTATCCCAATTTGTTCACGCCAGCTGGGCTTACTTTTAGCATTTGGGGTGTGATTTATGCATTATTGATGGGCTATACTATTTTTCAGGTACGAGGTGTGTTTTCCCGCCGGGAATCTGCCTACGTAGAACGAGTGGTAAAGTCTTTAGGTAGCTGGTTTATTTTCTCTAACTTATTGAATGCCTGCTGGATCATTGCCTGGCATTATGAATGGGTAGGTATATCGGTTATTATCATGCTGGCTCTATTGAATACGCAGTTGCTATTGCTCTGGAAAGCTTACGAGGTTTCGTCTGTAGATACAACTTGGGGCGAACGGTTTGTTGTAAGGATTCCCTTTGGCATATATGCGGGATGGATTTCAATAGCGACCATTGCTAATATCACAGCGTTTCTGGTAAAAATTGGCTGGAATCAGTGGGGCCTATCGGCTGAATTTTGGGCGATTGCCATGATTGTAGTGGGTACCATTCTGACTCAGGCAGTGCTTTTTACTCGCCGTAGTGTGGCGTATGGCTTAGTAGTCGTGTGGGCGATTATGGGTATTGTCATTAAACGCTACCAAGCTCCTGAACCAGCCATGGACGTGGTTTACGCTGCAGAAATCTGTTTGTTGGTATTAGCGATAACGATTATACTGGTAGCCTTTACGAGTGTATTCATACCGGTTCACCACCGACCAGCTTTACGCTGGACTCAGCCCAAAGTTTAACTCTAACCTAAGTTGATGATTATTGGTTGTTTGATTTTACGTTTAAACAACCAAATAATCGTCACAAACACCAAAAAACTTACCGATAGCCCTGAGCTTGCAGTTCAAATAGTTCGGCGTAACGACCCTGTTTTTGCAGCAGTTCTTCGTGTGTACCAATTTCCAGTACTTTCCCTCCTTCGAGCACCAGAATCCGGTCGGCCATACGGACTGTACTGAATCGGTGCGAAATCAGAACGGCCGTTTTTCCTTTAGTTAATTCTGCAAATCGCTGGAAGACTTCGTATTCTGCTCGGGCATCAAGGGCAGAAGTGGGTTCATCAAGGATTAATAATTCGGCTTCCCGCAAATACGCACGGGCCAAGGCTACTTTTTGCCATTGTCCGCCCGAGAGTTCAATTCCGTCGGCAAAGCGTCGGCCCAGGGGCTGTTCATATTGCCTGGGCAGTTTTTCAATAACCTGATCAGCCAGACTTTGCTCAGCTGCCCGCACAAGGGCAGGACGGTTTAATTGTTCACGAATGTTACCAACCGCAATGTTATCACCGGCCGAAAACTGAAAGCGTAGATAATCCTGAAAGATCACTCCAATGTGATTGCGTAGTTCTTCCAGATTGTATTCCCGTAAATCGTGCCCGTCGAGTAAAATCCGCCCTTCGTCCGGATCGTATAACCGGCCTAATAGTTTTACCAACGTTGTTTTTCCAGCTCCATTTTCTCCTACCAGGGCTAGTTTTTCACCCGCTTTCAGCGTAAAAGATAACCCCCGGACGGCCCACTTTTCAGAATTAAGATACTGGAAACCAACATTTTCGAACACAAAGCCTTCGCGTATTGGACAGGGAAAAGCAATGGGGTGCCTGGGTGAAACAATCTGAGGCTGAATCTCGAAAAACTCAAATAAGTCTTTCAGGTATAAAGCTCCCTGTGCAATCATATTAAAACGCCCCAAGACACCTTCCAGTAAACTACGAACCTGCCGGAAGGAACCCGCCAGAAAGGTTAAATCACCCAGTGTTACCTGGCCTTCAACCGTCTGGTAAATCATAAAACCATAGGCTGCGTAGTAACCAATGGTGCCAATGGCCAGCAATAAACTGCCCCAGGTAGCCTGCTCTAGTCCTAGTTTGCGGTTTTCCAGATAATATTGGGTCGAGAGCGATTGGAAACGACTAATCAGAAAATCAGACAGCCCGAAGAGCTTCGTTTCCTTGGCGGTATCATCACTGGCTCCGAGGTAACGGTAATAGTCTAGTTCCCGCCGTTGGGGTGTCCAGCCGTGCATGAGTGAGTATGACTTTGCATTAAAGTGTAATTCCCCTAAAAAGGAAGGAATAACGGCAAGCAATAGCAGCAATAATAACCAGGGAGCAAAGGCAATTAATCCAACGGCCAGTGAGCCAATGGTTAAAAAGTCCTGTAACTGAGCAAATACCTGGCTTAGGAGTTGCGTACGCCCAGTGGTTTGCTGACGGGCTCGTTCCAGCTTATCGTAAAAGGTAGCGTCCTCAAACTGAGCCAGATCCAGCGTTGCAGCGTGCTTCATGAGCCGAACCGACGTTTGTAGGTTATATTGATCGCCCAGCAGGGTTTCGCTCAGACTTATACCGCGGCTTAGCAGGTCGCTTACAATCGCCAGGCCAAATTCAAAAGCAACCAAAAGCCATAGGTGTGAAAAGTCTTTGGCGTGAATGGTAATTAAATGCACGACCTCATCGATGATGAGTTTGCCCACGTATAGACTAGCCGTGGGAACTACGGAACGACCCAGACGTAATACGACATTCAGAAGCGTCAGGAAAGGGCTGGTGTGCCAGATTTCCCGAAAGAAGGCCGGCAAATTGCGTAAGGCCTCAAAGCGTTCTCGAAAAGAGGATTTGGTTGTAGATAATTCAGGGTTTCGTTTTTTTGCCATAACTAGATCAATAACTGATCAGGGGGTATAAAAATTCATTGTAGGCTATGGGCCGGGCATATTGAAAAAACGTAGAGGGCTGTTTTTTTTTGACCAAAGGCAATCCTGATACGCTTTTTGTAGAATGTTTTTTAATCTCTATTGGTACAAATTCTTGCCTGATCATACCGTGTCTTTCTTAGTATGGCCTGAGTAATGAGCAAGTGTGTGGTTGTATTAATATGGCAAACAAAACATAACGACCCGGGGAATGATTAGATAGATGATGTATTGTGAATCAGTGTTTTAAGTAAATGAATACAATATTCCAGTTCTGATTCTGTAGAAGACGCAAAACCCATGCGAATGGCATTAAGGGTTTGAAAAGGGGATTGATGCCCAAGCCCGTTGGCAATGTAAAGTCCTTTTTGAAGAGCACGCTCCGAAAGCATTTTTAGGCTAATTGAAGGCTCAAAGTGGGTCCAGACCGCCATGCCTCCTTCAGGAATTCGAAATTCAACCGAATTCCCCAATTGCGTTTGCAATAAGTCACAAAAGACATCACGGCGTTGCCGATATTGGCGGACGGACTTGCGAAGGTGACGTTGAATCACCCCATCATGAAGTAGCCTACTCATTAAACGATGCTGAGCCGGGAGTATCCCTTTCCGGATCAATTCCACTAACTGATTAGCAAGCTGCAGGTAGATAGGTTGTTTGCTGGTTTTATCAATATTGAGAAGCGTAGGAAGGGATTGCATCTGGCTGGATTGTAAATGAATAAGACTAAAAAAGCCTGAACCTAGCTTCAGCCTATAAGACTTTTAACTCGGTTAAATACGAGGATCCAAGTGTTTCGCTGTTTATTAAAATTGGACTATTTGATTTTTATAAAATGGACGATTATTTAGTAGCCAGTAAAAATACAGCTTTGCTAAAAAAATGACGAGCTATGGTTACTCCTTCCTTAATTCCCAGTCGTGCTCCCAAACGTGCCACGCATGAATCAGACGTTATTAATTTCATTTTGGATGAAGCGTTGTACTGCACCATTAGTTACGCATTAGAAAATCAACCGTTTTCGATTCCGACGGCTTTTGTGCGGTATGAAGACAAAATCTATATTCATGGATCGGTCGGCAGTCATTTCATTCGGGAAATAGAGAAGGGTATCCCGGTATGTATTTCGGTGACCCTGATGGATGAACTGGTTGTGGCAAAATCTGCCTTTCATCATTCGGTGAATTATCGTTCCGTAATCATTTTTGCAAAAGCTGAAAAAATTGAAGATGCTACCATGAAGGCTGACGCATTTGAGTGGCTCACGAACAAAGTTGTTCCTAATAGCTGGGGATACTTACGCCCTATGAAAGCCAGTGAAGTAAAGAAAACCACCGTGCTGGCATTTTCACTGGAACAGGCTTCAGCTAAACTTCGAAATGGTATGCCTAATGATGACGAAGAAGATAAATCATTACCCATCTGGTCAGGATTAATTCCTCTGGCAAAGGGCCGTTTAACACCTATTGCGGATGAAAACAGTCAAGAAATTCCTTTACCTGCTCATTTACAAAATCTATAATTCAGGTATCATTCCTCATTTGTGTTTTTCTGTTTCACATGGCGTTGGAAAAAGGGAAGTAGCGAATAAAGAGTTCCCGGGTGGTCGAAATGTTCAAACACTGAAAGCAGGAGACGCGATAAATCGACGTCTCTACGATGGGATTATTGTAAATTTGTAGATAATCCATATCTAACCCCTATGCCAGAACCAAATTCCCGCTTTAGTACAGCATTCATTCTGGCTCATCTCAATATTACAACGCTTCAGGAGGCACAGTTTTCCAGTTATCAGATGCTTTTCCCGGAAGTGCGGCCGGAGTCTATTACCCTTAACGAAGGAATTTTCGTTGGTGCATCCCGCCTGAGCTATTTCCCGGCGGTATTGGTTAAGCAGGAGCCCCTTCAGGTGGCCTGTGAGTGCGGGGCCGGTGGTGTTTGCGAGCACGCGGCCCATGTACTAGTAAGTATTCTGGAGCGAAACGAATTCCGGGTGTTTTTTGATGAAAAGTTACGACAGGCAGAAATTCGGAAAGTAGCCCGGAACTATGGACTGGAAGAAGAACAGCGTCTGGATGACTATTTTCAAATCGAATACGAAGATAAAACGTTTCGAATTATACCTAAACAGCCTGAGTTACTGGCGATCAACGACGAGCACGCAGCCCTTTTAAAGCAGCAGCTTTTTCCAGCAATAAAGCCACTTGGGAGAGTCATGCCGGCGGTGAAACGAATTCTGGTATTTACCAAACAACGGTATTACGAAAACTTTTGTATTGAATTATTCGAGGCTTCCTTTACAAAAAAAGGCAAAATCAAACATCCGCTCACGGCTATTAATCCGCTGGATTTATTGCACGAAGTAGAAACCCTGGAAGTGTTAAAATTCTATACGGCGGTTTCCCGCTTTCAGCAGCATTTTCGGGCCAAAAACGAGCAGGCGGATATTGACAACCTCCGGTTGGTGATCAAGAATCCGCTTCAGCTGGATGTATTTTATCACGATGCGAAAAAGTCTGAGCAAGTATCTGTGAAATCGCTCGTGCCAATTGGGGTGCAACATAAACGCCTCAGCCTGACCTTATCCATCCACAAGGAAGAAAAACTATACGAGATTACGGGCGAAATGCTGGTGAATGATAAAGCCTATGGGTTAGAGCTTTTCACCATCCGGTACGACTACTTTATGCTCTTGCACGGAGAGCTGATATTGATTGATAATGTGAATGATCTGCGAGTGGTGTTATTCCTGAAACAACGTAATAATAAAGCCGTCGTTCATACCTCAAAGTATCGACAGTTTAGTGAAACCATCTTACAGAATTTAGAAAATCGGGTTCGTATTCATTATTCATATGTGAAACCAGCAACCTTCAGCCAAAAGGAAGCGTACGGATTCAATGATAAAGCCGAACGGATTCTATATCTGGAAGATTCGGGTGACTATGTTATTATGACGCCTGTGTTAAGGTACGGGACCGTTGAAATACCGATTCTGTCCAGGAAAGAAATTTACTCAGTAGATCACGCGGGAAATCCATTTTACATTGAGCGGGATGATGAGGCTGAAATTCAGTATACCACTATTTTATTAAACCATCATCCTGATTTTCAGGAACAGAATAAATCAGGATATTTCTATTTTCCTAAACGTAAATTTCTGGATGAAAACTGGGTGCTTGATACCTTCGAGCGGTGGAAAAATGATGGAATAACCATACTGGGATTCAATAAATTACAAGGGAATCGGCTTAACCCCAATAAGGCTAAGGTATCCGTAACGGTACGTAGCGGTATTAGCTGGTTTGAAACCTCACTGGGCGTTTCTTTTGGCAAACAAAAGGCGACTTTGAAGCATCTGCATAAGGCCGTCAAAAATCAGCAGCGATACATTCTGCTCGATGATGGAACAAAAGGAATCTTACCGGAAGAATGGCTAAGGAAATTTACCCAGTACTTTGCAAGCAGTGAAATGCTCGGTGAATGTTTACGTACGCCGAAGGTGAATTTTGCCAGTATTCGTGACTGGTATGCCGAAGAGATGCTAACGCCCGAGACGCGTCTGGAACTTAATGCGTATGCCGAAAAATTTGCCAATTTCTACGCGATCCAACGCGTTGAGATACCGGAAGACTTACAAACCACCCTTCGGGACTATCAGAAAGAAGGTCTGAACTGGCTGAATTTTCTGGATGATTTTGAGTTTGGAGGATGCCTGGCCGATGATATGGGCCTGGGAAAAACCGTACAGATTATTGCGTTTATTTTGTCGCAGCGAGCAAAACATTCCAGCAATATCAATTTGGTTGTAGTGCCTACCTCGCTCATTTATAACTGGCAGACCGAGCTGGCAAAATTCGCTCCCTCCGTCCGGGTGCTAACTTTATACGGAGCTTCTCGGGTACAGCATACGGAGACTTTTGATCAGTACGAAGTGATCCTAACCTCGTATGGTACTTTGTTAACAGATATCCGCTTTCTTAAAAAGTATGAATTCAATTACATTTTTCTTGACGAGTCTCAGGCAATTAAAAATCCTGATTCACAGCGGTATAAGGCCGTTTGGCTATTGCAGGCTCGTAATCGTATAGTGCTGACGGGCACCCCTATTGAAAACCATACATTCGATTTGTACGGTCAGCTTTCCTTTGCCTGCCCGGGGCTGCTGGGAAGTTATCAATACTTTAAAGAGTACTATTCGACTCCGATTGACCGTTTTGGGGATCGGGAACGGGCTTTGGAATTACAGCAGAAAATCAGCCCTTTTCTGCTACGCCGCACCAAGCAGCAGGTCGCACCCGAATTGCCCGATAAAACCGAAATGGTTATTTACTGCGAAATGGGAGCTGACCAGCGGCGGGTATACGATGCCTACGAACGGGAGTTTAGAAACTATCTGCTCACCAAAAAAGAAATTGATATTGCTCGCGAAAAACTCCATATCCTGGCCAGTTTAACCAAATTACGGCAAATCTGCAATTCACCGGTATTGATTAATGACGAAGCCTATTATGGGGATCAGTCTGCGAAAATTGACGCTCTCCTGGAGCAAATTGAAAGTAAATCGCCCGAGCATAAGATTCTGATATTCTCTCAGTTTGTATCCATGCTCGATTTGATCAGGAAGGAACTGACCACCCGCAACATTGGCTTTGAATACCTGACGGGCAAAACCCGGGATCGGGCCCGACGTGTCGAGCATTTTCAGAATAATCCCGAAATCCGGATTTTTCTCATCAGTTTAAAGGCCGGAGGCATTGGCCTTAACCTAACACAGGCCGATTATGTATACCTGGTTGACCCCTGGTGGAATCCGGCAGTAGAAAACCAGGCAATTGACCGAACCCATCGCATCGGACAAAAGCAAAACGTCGTAGCCGTACGGCTTATTTGTCCCGATACCATTGAAGAGAAAATGCTCAAACTTCAGGAAAGCAAGCGAAGCTTAGCCAGTGAGTTAATACGAACGGATGAAGAGGTTCTGAAATCTCTGACGAGAGAAGAGTTACTCAGATTAGTAGAATAGATGTTAAGGGGCAACTATTCGCACAATAAAGATAGCTCTAAGATAAAAATGCACGAAGTGTTAACTTTTCTAGCAGTAAAGCGATAGATAGATAAAAACAACTTTGATATGAAAATGTTACTGCTCTCAACCATCGGCTTTCTTTTTTCTCTCACTACGTTTGCTCAGTATGGATATTATGCTCCAAGTACACCACGCTCTGTTTATCAACAACCAAGTATTCGCGTTCAATACAATAATGGTTATACTCGTCAAAATGGTATAGTGGTAGATCCTTACTATTCAACCAAAAGGGACGATACAAACTGGAATAATTTCTCCACTCAGGGAAATGTCAATCCTTATACCAATGAAGTAGGAAGAAAAGCGAAAGACTATAGTGATGAAGCGTACAATTATGGTCAGGGTAGAACCATTTATGAAGGCCCAAGAGGCGGCCAATATTACATTAATGACCGTGGAAATAAGGTGTATGTACCTAAACGGGAATTATAATTATACAAGTTATTTCGGCTAATCTCTGTTACAACATCACGTCATCTGGATTATCTTTTTTGCCGGTAGATTTTTTTCGCCCAAATGTTCTTTAGTTATTGTTTTGATGGATAGAGAAAGAGCAGTGAGTGGAAGCCCTTCGACCCGGTTTTCAAAAGGATATTCAAGGCGTTCGCCTAGTAGATCCAGACTCAGAAAGACGAACGAAATAATAACCCAAAGGAGCTACCATGTCTTCGCGAGGGGCATTACGACTACTCATTAAAGGGACCTCCCGTTGTTATGAAATTCTGGATGACTAAATGGAAGACCACCTTTCTGTAAGCCCACTATAGAACCTGATTTGCAACCGTTAACGGCAGGCAAGGCTTTGATTTTTATTCCAAAAGGTATATCATGTCGCTGAAAATTCTTAACTGGCCGAAGCTACTGGGGATTTTTCTCAGTCTTCACCAGATTTTATGTATCTTCGAACCACTGTTTACCTAATTTTAGCTTCATCAAGGATGAAACGTTTGCTTCTGACCATCGGTACTTGCTGTGCCATGTGGTCGTCTGTGTATGCCCAGCGTGGCAATCTTCCTTCAGCGGAATTCAATGCGAATACCCGCTTTGAACAAATGGGCACAATGTTGCCTACTCCTAACACAACGCGGACAGCTTCCGGAGCTCCGGGTAAGGAATACTGGCAGCAACGGGCTGACTACGACATTAAGGTAGAACTAGATGATGCCAATCAACGTATTATCGGAACCGAGACAGTTACGTACCATAACTATTCTCCCGATGAACTGCCTTATCTCTGGATCCAGTTGGATCAGAACCTCTTCAAAAAAGATGCTATCGGAGCAACCACTCAATTAGGGGGTGTTAGTGAAAATGGTATGCAGGCGGCTCAATTAACCCGTTTGGCGGGTATTGATAAGAAGGAATATGGGTATAACATTATTTCGGTAAAAGACGCGAAAGGGGCTTCTCTGCATACCGTTACCAACCATACCATGATGCGGATTGATTTGCCTACGCCCTTAAAACCAGGCCAGTCAGTCAGTTTTTCAGTAGAGTGGAACTACAACATCACGGCTTATTATGGCCGCTCTGGTTATGAGTTTTTTGCTCAGGATGGAAACTATAACTACTTCATTGCTCACTGGTTTCCCCGGATGGCCGTATATGACGATGTAAACGGCTGGCAACACAAGCAGTTCCTGGGGCAGGGTGAGTTTACGGTGCCATTCGGCAACTATAAAGTAGCCATTACCGCTCCCAGTGACCACGTAGTAGGAGCTACGGGAGAGTGCCAGAACTATGCCCAGGTGCTTTCTAAAACGCAACTGGATCGTTTAGATCAGGCCAGGAAAAATTATAAAGACCCGGTAGTGATTGTTACGCAGGACGAAGCCGTAAAGGCCGAAGCCAACAAAAACATAACTACTAAGAAAACCTGGCTATTCAAAGCAGATAACGTACGTGACTTTGCCTTTACCAGTAGCCGCAAGTTTATCTGGGATGCCATGATGGCCGATGTAGAAGGGAAAAAAGTACTTTGCATGAGTTACTATTCGAAAGAAGGCAACCCATTGTGGGGTAAGTATTCAACCCAGGTAGTTGCCCATACCCTGAAAAGCTACTCCTCACATACCATTCCTTATCCATATCCAGTCGCGATTTCTTGTCATGCAACGCCAGGTGGTGGTATGGAATATCCCATGATTTGTTTCAACGGCGGTCGCCCTGAGCCAGACGGAACGTATTCTGAAGGCACAAAATACGGGATGATTGGGGTTATTATCCACGAAGTAGGCCACAACTTCTTCCCCATGATTGTCAATTCAGATGAACGTCAGTGGTCTTGGATGGATGAAGGGTTAAATACCTTTTGCCAATACCTGGCTGAACAGGAGTGGGATCGTAACTATCCAAGCCGCCGTGGTGAGCCTCAGTATATCGTTGACTATATGCGTTCTGCTCCTAACACGCAGGTACCCATTATGGCTTCATCGGACAATATCATGCAATTTGGCCCCAATGCCTATGCAAAACCCGCTACAGCTCTGAACATCCTGCGGGAAACCGTAATGGGCCGGGAGTTATTTGATTATGCTTTTAAAGAATATGCTCGTCGTTGGGCCTTTAAGCATCCAACTCCGGCTGATTTCTTCCGTACCATGGAGGATGCCTCTGGTGTCGATCTGGATTGGTTCTGGAAAGGTTGGTTCTATTCCGTTGAACCCGTTGACCAGGATTTAGCAGAAGTAGAATGGTTTGCCATTGACCCCATGGATCCGGCAGTGAAAAAAGCGGCTCAGAAAGTAGCCGATGAAAAACGCCGCCAGACGATGGCAGTCGAACACAATAAAAAAGACATCAAGCAAACCGTTGTAGAAGCAAATCCAGCCATGAATGACTTCTACAATAGTTACGATCGCTACGCCGTTACCGACGCTGAGAAGAAAAGATACGCTGAATATGTTGCTTCGCTAAGCGAAGACGAACGCAAACTGTTGGAATCAGGTAAGAATTTCTATACCCTGAATATCAAAAACAAAGGAGGCTTACCAATGCCCGTAATTTTACAGGCTAAATACGAAGACGGAACCACTGAAGTATTCCGTTTTCCGGCAGAAATCTGGCGGATGAATGATGTCAGTATCAAGAAGGTTATCCCTACGGATAAAAAAGTAGTACAATGGACCCTCGATCCCTTCCAGGAAATTGCGGATATTGATGCAGAGAATAATTCGTTCCCCAAACAACCCGCTCAACCGACTCGCTTCCAGATGTTCAAACAGCAGCAGCAACGCCCGGCACAGGCTAACCCCATGCAGGAGCAACGCAAAGCAAGTGGTGCCGTAGGCGGACGTAGTAATAACTAGGCCTCTCTGAAAATCAGAACACTCCTTAAACAATATGCCTTATAAAAAACCTCTTGACTTCTTTGGTCAAGAGGTTTTTTTGAAAAAAATGTTTGGTTAGAATCCGGAGAAAGCGGTTTTAGGCCTTATCTTTGCACCCACATTTTCGGGATGTAGCACAGCCAGGTAGTGTACTTGCATGGGGTGCAAGGGGTCGTGGGTTCGAATCCCGCCATCCCGACTTTAAAACAAAAAAAGGACTTACAGAATTTCTGTAGGTCCTTTTTTGTTTTAGGATAACCTTGATATCCACCCAGTTTACCACGGCTAAAGAGAGAGGGAGTCTTGCTCGTGGTTAGTTTAAAAAGAAGTTTTACTAATTTAACCTATCTGTCGTGTGAGGCACTAGATATTGATGCTTTAGACATCAGTAAGAATACCACTTAGTACAATAGATTCAACGGTTGTATCGCAAGCAGACGATCCTTATTATTACTATGTTAAGTGGTATAAAGCTCCCTGGACTACTTATAAGCTTGTTCCTTAATTGATGAAGATTCTGTAATAAAAAACGCCTGTCTATTTACTCTTTTCCGTTTAGTATTCGGGAAATGATAAGAAGACAGGCGTTTTTGTTCTTTCTGAAAGTCACGAAACCTTATTCATGAGTAGGGGTTAGTACTTTGCCGGCTGACCAGCCTTAGGCGTACTTTTCTTGATGAACTCGCGGAGGTGTTCGTTGCTGGTGGCTAAGTCTTCCTTGCGTAAGTACATCATATGTCCGCTGCGGTAGCCTTCCCAAGACATTCGGTCCTTCAACTTTCCACTGGAATTGATTTGCCACATGCTGTATTTGGCGTTGAAGTAATCGCAGGCACCATCATAATACCCCGACTGCACCAGCAAGTGCAGGTAAGGATTCTGAGCCATCGCCGACCGCAGGTTTTCGCCGGTATGGTCGTTGGTGCGGTCCCAGGGGAAGGTTGGCCCAAACATATAATACTTCAGGTCGGTTTTATAACCCAGTTCTTCCCGGATGTATTGGTTAATGGCAGGGGTAAAGGAATGTAACCAGGAGGTTAACTCGGAATTGTAGTCTGGGCTATCGCCGGCATCTTTTTCATCGATACCCCGATACCGTGAGTCCAGACGGCCGACGGTATAGCCTTTATCCCGCAGTAATTCTTTCCAGAAAAAATTCACCGGAATACCCAGATTCTGCTGTGATACGGCTTTCTCTGACAGACCCGAATACCGGGCTACTTTGGTGACAATTTCTTTCTTCTTTTGTTCAGGAATGGCCCCACCCATTGCCAGAGCCGGTAAATATTCGGTAATGGTGAAGGCTTCTACTTCCGGAAGATAATCAGTTAAGTCTTTTTTCTGCAAGTCGGGAGCCAGAGCGTTATGATACCAGGCCGTAGCCGCCATATAGGGCAATTGCAGGGCACCGTTGGCGGGGCCGTCGCGTTTGATACCCAGATCAGTAGGTGATACCAGAATGACCCCATTCAAATACATCCAGTGGCGGCTTTGCAACTCCAGAGCCAGACCCGATACGCGGGTGGTGCCGTAGCTTTCGCCAATCAGGTATTTAGGAGAAGCCCAGCGGTTATAGCGGCTTACGAAAGTATTGATCCATTCGGCCAGGTATTTCACGTCGGCATTAACGCCAAAGAATAGCTTTGCCGCCGGAACCTCTTTACTAACGGGCCGGGAGAAGCCCGTATTAACAGGATCTACGTAAACGATATCGGCTATATCCAGGATTGAATTCGGGTTGTCCTT
The DNA here is from genome assembly GCA_047605205.1 of Siphonobacter sp. Taxonomy (GTDB): domain Bacteria; phylum Bacteroidota; class Bacteroidia; order Cytophagales; family Spirosomataceae; genus Siphonobacter. Next base: position 13,135 of record JASGGE010000007.1, on the reverse strand, counting down.
CATGCCATAAGGTTGGACAGGATATCCTTCATCGTCGACTTTGAGAATACGTGGACCGGTATAGCCAATCATCATCCAGACGGAAGCTGTTCCCGGCCCGCCGTTGAAAGAAATAATGAGTGGACGCGTAGAGCGGTCGGATACGTCGGAACGTTCGAAATAAGTAAAGAAAATGCCAGCGACAGCCTTACCTTCTTCATCCCAGACGGGAATGGTGCCGGTGGTTGCCTTATACGGTACTTTCTGCCCTTTAATGGTTACTTCGCCTTTGGTGGTTACCTGGGAATCGACGTTTAAACTTAGCGTATGAGGTTTGTCTTCTTTGGGAGCCGGTTTTTCAGTCGGAGCCGCGGCGGGCGGTTTAGGCGTTTGAGCATATACCGTAGACAGGAAAGTTCCTAGAATACAAATGAAAACGTACTTCATGGGGGGATTTGTTAGATGAGTGATGCACTAAAAGTAATGACAATCCGGTTTAGGTAAGAAACGGATGTCGACAAAAAAAGTGATTTTGTATAAAGAATTGTGAAAACGTTTGGTCTTCCACCGTTAATCCAGGGTTAATTGGGGCCGTTACTAAAAAGGGTGATCTTTAGCGTATAAAATAGGGTAACAGTCGATTTTAGTCAGATTCATTAACTCCATAACCATGTCTGGTATCGTTTCCTCTGTACGAACACTGGAGCAGTCTTCGCAAAAAAGTGCGTCGCTGCTGTTGGGAATCCCGCTGTACGTATACGCCTGTGTCGTAGCCTCTCTTAGTATTGTCGTTGGTATTTTGTGGGATATTTCCTGGCACATTACCATTGGCCGTGACGGACTGTTTTCGGCTCCGCACGTAGTTGTGTATGCCGGTTCGGCCTTTGCTGGTTTATTGACCGGAATTCAGTGTTTAAAAACCAGTTTTTGGGGAAATACTGCCGATAAAAACCGCTCGGTTCGTTTCTGGGTTGTATTTTACAGTTCGTTAGGGGGGCTTTTCTGCATCTGGGGGAGCATCGCCGCCTTAACTTCCGCTCCTTTTGATGACTGGTGGCACGCTGCTTATGGCCTCGATGTTGAGATTTTTACGCCTCCGCATACCATTCTGCTATTGGGATTAATGATGATTCAGCTAGGAGCAATGCTAATCGTAATGGCGATCTTGAATCGGGCTGAACCCATTAAAACCCTTACAAAACAACAGAATGCGGGGGCCATTCGGCGGTTACGTTTGCTTTTTATGCTGACGGCGGCTTTCTTACTGGCAGAATGTTATCTGTTTACGTCGGAATTTATTTCTTCTTCGCATGGTCATACGTCTTTGTATTATCAGGTATCAGGTTTTATTTTTCCCCTGATTCTGTTATCAACGGGGCGGGCTTCGGGGCATCGCTGGGGCCGAACGATTATTAGTCTGATTTACATGTCGGTACTGCTCATCACGAATTGGATCTTACAACAATTTCCTGCCGAACCTCTGCTGGGGCCAATTCTTAACCCGGTTAGCCACTTTCAGTTTTATGGTTTTCCGGTATTGTTAGTGATTCCGGCTCTCGCTTGTGACTGGGTGTCGATGCGAATTGCCACTCAAAATGACTGGACCCAAAGCCTGGTGCTGGCGATAACCTTTATGGCCGTATATATCCTGATACAGTGGTATTTTTCGGAATTTCTATTTACTTCTGCCTTCGCCCGCAACAAAGTATTTGGCAGCTACCAGTGGTATTACGGGAGCGACCCTAACTGGGAATATCGGTTCAAGTATCATCCTCGAAACAGCGAATCCTTAACTCAATTAGCCAAAGGCCTGGGCATTGCTACGCTGATTACGATCCTCTCTACCAGAATGGCTCTGGCCTGGGGAAATTGGATGAAACGAGTCGTACGATAAGAAATTGCCTGGCCGAACAACGCATTCAGCTAAACGGAAGCAAAAGCAATGAATGCCTCTGGACACTGAAAATGGAATAATGGTACGATATCTTTTTTTATTGATTTTGATCCCTTTTCTCTCGCGGGCTCACGTTGGCAGCTCGGGTGTGGTATATGAAGGAAAGGCGGGGAATTACCCCATTCAGGTATATGTTCAACCCCCCGACGTCATTCCGGGAACAGCAAAAGTTACTGTATTGGCAGGGATGGGATCGATTCAGGAAATTGGGCTGAAACCTATTTATTTCTACGGCGGCGATGAAGGTTCACCCAGGGCGGATTTGGCCTTACCTTCAAAAGAAGAACCCGGACGTTACGAAGGGACGGTCTGGTTTATGGATGCCGGTTCGGCAAGTGTAGAGGTAACCATAAAAGGTAATCAGGGAACCGGAACGGCGGTTATTCCGATTCTGGCGGTTTCAACGGCCACACAAACCATGCCTAAAGGTACTGGTTGGGTATTGGCCGGACTTGGGCTATTGCTGCTGGGTTTACTCACCACCTTGCTAGGAGCCAGTATGAGTGATGGACTTATGCAGCCTGGTCAGGAAGATACAAGCAAAACCCGTCGTAAACATTTCACAGGCTCTGTTATAGGAGCTACGTTTTGCATTGGTTTGGTTTTTGTTGGCCATAACTGGTGGAAAGCCCGGGCCGATGAGTACAAGCAGTTTATGTTTAAGCCTTATCAGGCAACTTCTTCCATCGCGGTAGAGGATGGGCAGCCAGTATTGAATCTTCAGATCGATTCCCTTTCGGAGAAAAACCGCTCGTTAAGTTATCTCATTCCTGATCATGGGAAACTAATGCACCTGTTCCTGATTCGGCAAGGTTCAATGGAGGCCTTTGCTCATTTGCATCCTTATCGGGTTGATTCCCTGCATTTTCAGGCAAGGTTGCCGCCTTTACCCGCCGGAACGTATTTGCTTTATGCGGATATGGTTCGTTATCAGGGTTTTGCTTATACCATAACCGATACACTAGTTATACCAGCTTTGCCTGAATCGCTACCCGGATCAACAAAGGCCGATCCGGAAGATACCTACGCCATTACGACTCCGGTGAGCAATACCAAGCCCTTGCTAGCAGATGCCGCCATTACCATGTGTGGAAAACCCGGCGTAAGCACCAAATTGCAGGATGGGTCGAGTATGGTTTGGGAAGCCCAGGTAAACGAGGACCTGCGAGCGGGTAAGGTATATGACCTGAATTTCTCAGTATTTGATCCTGATGGTAAGGCCGCTGAGTTACAGCCTTATCTGGGAATGATGGGTCATGCAGCGGTCTTTAAAAATGATGGGCAAGTATATATTCACTTACACCCCACAGGGACCTTCTCCAGTGCGTCTCAGCAGGTATTAAAAAACCGGATTGCAGAGACAAACCGGATTCCGGCCAAACCTTCAGCTCCTAAGGTATTTCGGGATAGTATTGATCAGGTCTTAGTGATGCTGAATTCCATTCCAGAAATGGCTCGTAATCATATTATTATGCCGGATATACCCATGTCGGAACATCTGGAGCATACCAATCACCTGACCATTCCGTACGCCTTTCCCAAAGCGGGGAAATACCGTTTGTGGTTGCAGGTTAAACGGGATGGAAAAGTGTTAACGGGGGTATTTGATGCGAACGTGCAGTAAAAGTGCCAGAAACAATAGGTTTCATTGAATAGGATACTGATTGCTGAGCAAATACACGAAGTAATTCGATAGGCTTTTTAGGTTTTATGCCAAAGTTCTTGTAATCTGCAAGTATCTTTCCTGCTGAAAGGCTTCCCCATTGATTTTATGACACGTCAAACGATTCCGCTGCGAAAACAGCTCAAATCCATTCTGGGTGGTTCTATAGGTAACCTGGTTGAATGGTATGACTGGTACGCGTATTCCGTCTTTTCACTCTATTTCGCCGGAGCCTTTTTTCCAAAAGAGGACGAAACGGCTCAACTTCTAAATACCGCTGGTATTTTTGCAATTGGTTTTCTGATGCGGCCCGTTGGCGGTTGGTTAATGGGGACTTATTCAGACCGCTACGGGCGAAAATCAGCCCTTACCTTTTCGGTATTATTAATGAGTGCTGGTTCGTTACTGATTGCCTTAGTGCCTGATTATCAAAAAATTGGTATTATGGCTCCGGCTATTCTGGTACTTGCCCGAATGCTACAAGGTATCAGCATTGGCGGTGAATATGGAACGGCCGCAACCTACCTAAGTGAAATGGCTCCCCGGCACCTGAGAGGGTTTTATTCAAGCTTTCAGTATGTAACGACAACAATGGGGCAATTAGTTGCTTTGGGTATTCTGATGCTTTTACAACGGTACCTGTTAACGACTGAGCAACTAAGCGACTGGGGTTGGCGAATTCCGTTTGGAGTTGGAGCTCTTCTCGCCCTTTCTGCCATTTATCTGAGACGAGGATTGTCAGAAACCGAATCGTTTACTCACGAAACTACCAGCCTCAGCAAACGGGGTAGTGTAAAAGAATTGGTCAAATATGCTTCTGAGCTTCGGCTGGTTATCGGGTTCACCATTGGGCTAACGGTATCTTATTATACGTTTACTACGTATATGCAGAAGTTTCTGGTGAATACGGCGGGGTTCAGTAAGAACGACGCCACAACCATTATGGTCATTACGTTGCTTGTGTTTATGATTGCCCAGCCCTTTTTAGGATTACTGGGGGATCGTATCGGCCGAAAACGCATGATGATACTATATGGAATATTGGCTCTGCTGACTACATATCCAATTCTGGTGTTCCTGGGCAGTACACATGAATTCTGGCTGGCAACCTTATTAATCATTCTGGCCATGCTTATTCTAAGCATGAGTACCTCTATTTCGGCTATTATCAAAGCAGAATTGTTCCCCGTACACGTCCGGTCATTAGGAGTTAGCTTTCCCTATGCTCTGGCGGTTGCTCTTTTTGGGGGTACGGCAGAATATGTCGCCTTACTTTTCAAGGATAAAGGTCATGCCGAATGGTTCTACTGGTACCTGACGGCCTGCATTGCTCTTTCACTTTGGGTGAGTATTACGATGCGGGATACAGAAAAACATTCTACAATGGACGAAGATAAATAGGATATAGTCTAAAATATAGTCGTATAGTATTAGACTAAAGGTTTCTGTTGCCTATCTTTAAACCACCCTTTTAGACCATTCATCTTTTTTTAGCCTTATGCTTTCTCTTCACCGAATATCGTCTCAGGTGCTGTTGGTCTTGTGTGTAATGCTTGCTCATGTATCCTTTGCTCAAACGTTTTCCCTCGAAGCCATCAAAGGGTATCCGTTTCCGACCGAATTAACGGCGAGTGCCAGTGGTTCTAAAATTGCCTGGGCGTGTGCTGAACAGGGCAAACGAAATGTTTATGTAGCAGAAGGCCCCTCGTTTGCGTTCCGAAAACTAACCAACTATACTCAGGATGATGGCCAGGAAATAAGCAGCTTAGCCATTTCTGCGGATGGGCAGTGGGTTGTGTATGTTCGCGGGGGAGACCACGGTTCCAACTGGGAAGATAACGTTGGTGTTAATGTCAATAGTGATCCCATTCCGCCTAAGGTAGAAATCTGGGCCGTTCCCTTTGCTGGTGGCGAACCTAAATTGTTAAGCGAAGGAGATGAACCCGTACTTTCTCCCAAAAGTGATCAAGTGGCTTTTATCAAAGGCGGTCAGGCCTGGGGAATACCAGTTAATGGCTCTACACCTGCCAAAGCACTTTTCAATGCGAAAGGCACCACCAATTCGCTGGAATGGTCACCGGATGGTTCTAAGTTAGTCTTTGTTTCAAATCGGGGAGACCATGCTCTCATTGGCGTATATACCAATGCTCAAACGCCTATCAAGTGGATTGCTCCTTCGTTTTCGAATGATCGTACACCCCGTTGGTCTCCCGATGGAACGAAGCTGGTTTTTGTAAGAACACCCGGAACGGGCGGAGCTCCTGATTCCGTCCTGGTGCGGAAACACCGCCCCTGGTCAATCTGGACGGCCGACGTCGCCACTGAACAGGCTACTAAACTTTGGCAGGCTCCTAAAACTTTGGCCGGATCTGTACCTACCACTCACGGTGGTTTCAATCTGCACTGGGCAGCTAGTAACCGAATTGTCTTTCTTTCTTATGAGGATGGCTGGCCTCATTTATACTCAATGCCAGCTACTGGCGGCAAGCCTCTGTTGCTAACCCCCGGCTCCTTCATGGCGGAACACATTAGCCTGAGTCCAGATAAAAAATGGCTAACTTTTAGTGCTAATACCGGGCCTGATAAACTGGATCTGGACCGTCGGCATGCCGCACGCGTTTCCGTTGATAAGGCCGATATGGAAGTATTAACCCCCGGAAGCGGTATGGAATGGATGCCCGTAGTAACAGGCGACGGAGCTTCCATTGCGATGATCAGTACGACTGCCCAACGACCGCCGCTGCCTGCCGTAATGCCTTTTGCCAAGGGTGACCTCAAGCTCATTGGGCAAAGCCTGATTCCTGCTGATTTTCCAGAGGCTGCTCTGGTAACACCCAAACAGGTTACGTTTACGACTCCCGATGGCTTTACCGTTCATGGACAGTTATTTGAAAAATCCGGCGGGGCGACCAGGAAACCAGCCATTGTTTATGTGCATGGTGGTCCGCCTCGTCAAATGTTACTAGGCTGGAACTATTCGGATTACTATGCCAATGCCTATGCATCCAATCAATATTTAGCCAGTTTGGGTTTCGTCGTATTATCTGTTAATTACCGACTGGGCATTGGATATGGCTTCGAATTCCATAATCCAGAAAATGCTGGTACGAGTGGAGCTTCAGAATATATTGACGTAAAAGCAGGAGCCGAATGGCTCGCCAAACAATCTTTTGTGGATCCGGGGCGTATTGGTATTTATGGTGGTTCGTATGGCGGATTCTTAACCGCAATGGCTTTAGGAAAAGATTCAAAGCTTTTCGCAACGGGTGTAGACATACACGGCGTACATGACTGGACTAGCGAACGCCTGCGTCCTGTACTATCCCCTGATACCTATGAGCGGGCTCCTGATGCAGAAAAAGCCGCTAAAATAGGCTGGGAGTCTTCTCCTGTGGCTTATGTAAGCACCTGGACATCTCCGGTTTTAATGATTCACGGTGATGACGATCGCAACGTACGCTTCCATCAGAGTACAGACCTGATGCGACGCCTGGAAGCAAAAGGGGTTGATCTGGAAACCCTGGTGATTGTGAATGACACCCACCACTGGATGAAACACGCCAATTCATTGAAAGTAGGAAATGCTACGGCGGAATACTTTAAAAGGAAGTTATTAAGTAAGAAATAAACTTTCTTGAAAGGTAACCGAGAATGTGTCTTTTCTTACGAGACGCATCCTTTTCTTTTACGGGTAATCGATGACGCCACCGCTAGTATCGTCTCGGGTGATCAGATAGGAGTAATTGGTGAGAGCCAGGTCGTCGTGATGAAAAATCCTAAACGGATAACAGTTACTGGTTTATTGAAGTGAGACAGAATTGATTTTAGCCTGCTAACGGCTATGGGGATACCTTTTCGTGGAAGAATAATTTAAAAAAGAGACTAGCTCATTCGTATATAGCCAGAGTAACCCATTTTCTTCATAAAACAACGAATATTTCAGGCCAATACTTCCTCATTTTCAGGAAAAAGTAATACCTTTGCGTTCCGTTTTTGAAACAGAACGGCTTCACTAAATTTCAGTATGCTCTTCGCCCGGCAGACTGATGTATTCAGGGCGAGCCAACTAATAATTATGGCAAAACCACAATTAACTGATTTTGATTGGGACCACGCTGACAACCGTGGTTTTGGTAGTGGCTATTCGAAAGATGAGCGTGACAAATTGGTCGCTTTGTACGAAGGTACACTTGGCTTGGTAGCTGAAAAAGAAGTAGTAAAAGGTTCCGTTGTAGGCATTACTGATCGTGAAGTAATCCTGAATATCGGTTTCAAATCGGACGGGATGGTACCCCGTACGGAATTTCGCGATCTTCCTGACTTGAAAGTTGGTGACGAAGTAGAAGTATACATTGAGAATCAAGAAGATCCAAATGGTCAATTGATTCTTTCCCGCAAAAAAGCGAAAGTAATCACGGCTTGGGACAATATTCAAAAGGCCCTCGACCAGGATCTGGTAATCGATGGCTTTGTGAAGCGTCGCACGAAGGGCGGTTTGATTGTAGATATCTACGGTATCGAAGCATTCTTACCTGGTTCACAAATTGACGTGAAGCCTATCCGTGATTTCGACATTTTTGTTGGAAAACGGATGGAAGTGAAGGTTGTAAAAATCAACTATGCAAACGACAACGTAGTTGTGTCGCATAAAGTTCTGATCGAGAAAGACCTTGAGCAACAACGTCAGCAAATCCTGACTAACCTCGAAAAAGGCCAAGTGCTCGAAGGGGTTATCAAAAACATGACCAATTTCGGTGTATTCATCGATTTAGGTGGTGTAGATGGTTTGTTGCACATCACGGATATCTCGTGGGGACGTATTAACCATCCAAGCGAAGTGCTTAAACTGGATCAACGTATCCAGGTAGTAGTACTTGACTTCGACGACGATAAGAAGCGTATCTCGCTGGGTATGAAGCAGCTTAGCTCACACCCATGGGATGCTCTTCCAGAAGACGTTGAGCCAGGAGCTAAAGTGAAAGGCAAGATTGTAAACGTAGCTGATTACGGTGCTTTCCTTGAAGTTCAGCCAGGTGTTGAAGGGTTGATTCACGTTTCAGAAATGTCGTGGTCACAACATCTTCGCAATCCTCAGGACTTCCTGAAAGTAGGTGACGAAATCGAAGCAGTTGTGTTAACGATTGATCGGGCTGAACGGAAAATGTCTTTAGGTATCAAACAACTTACGCCTGATCCTTGGACTCGCCCGGAACTGCTTTCAAAATACGCTCCGGGAACGAAACATTCTGGTACAGTTCGTAACCTGACTAACTTTGGCTTATTCCTGGAAATGGAAGAAGGAATCGATGGCCTGGTACACGTATCTGACTTGTCCTGGACTCGTAAAATCAAACATCCTTCAGAGTATACTAAGGTTGGAGACAAAATGGATGTGATCGTATTGGAACTTGACGCCGAAAACCGTCGCCTTTCATTAGGTCATAAACAAATCGAAGAAAACCCATGGGATACCTTCGAGAACGTATTCACGTTAGGATCCGTACACAAGGGCACCCTGATTGCGAAGTCTGATAAACTGGCTCAAATCGAGTTACCTTACGGTATCGAAGGTCAGGCTCCGATTAAGCAATTGGTAAAAGAAGATGGTTCTAATGTAGAAGCAGGCGAATCAGTGGATTTCAAAGTAGTTGAATTCCACAAAGAAGAGCGTCGTATCGTTGTTTCTCACACTCGTGTGTGGAATGATGCGAAAGAAGAAGCGAAAAACGAAGAGAAGAAGAAAACTCAGAAGGTGGTTGAGAAAACCAATACCTCTGCTGAGAAATCAACACTCGGCGATCTGGACGCTTTAGCTGCTTTGAAAGAGCAAATGGAACGCGGAAAATAATTTCAGCATACTATTCCAAAACAAAGGCGAGCTTTCGGGTTCGCCTTTTGTTTTGGCTGATTGCCAGATCGTTATCATGTGGGTAAGAAAAAAAACGAAGGCGAATGCAGGAAAGCCTCATAATCTTCGTAACTTTGCAGCCTCAAGAGCAAAAGAGGCTCGCAGAAGAACATAAGGTACCATGGCCGAGAGGCTAGGCAGAGGTCTGCAAAACCTCCCACAGCGGTTCGAATCCGCTTGGTACCTCTACCAAAAATCCCTGAGTTCGCTCAGGGTTTTTTTATTTAGACCGTTTTCTTAAAAATGCTTCGAGAAACGAGGCAGAATTCGTTCCTGACTGATGTCAAACAAAAAAATCACGTCCGCTCTACTCTCCGTTTATCACAAGGAAGGGCTCGCCCCAATCGTTGAATCACTCCATGCTCAGGGAGTGAAGCTTTATTCAACGGGTGGAACTCAGGTATTTATTGAAGAAATGGGAATTCCGGTTACTCCGGTAGAAGACCTTACCAGTTATCCTTCCATTTTTGGTGGTCGGGTTAAAACGCTTCACCCTAAAATTTTTGGCGGTATTCTCTACCGCCGGGATAATGAAGACGATATTAAAACGGCCGAACAATACGAAATTTCGCCAATTGATCTGGTGGTAGTTGATCTATATCCCTTTGAGGAAACGGTAGCGGCAGGCGGTAGCAACGAAGACATCATTGAGAAAATTGATATTGGCGGGATCTCCCTTATTCGCGGAGCAGCTAAAAACTTTGATGACGTTGTGATTATCTCACATCGTAGTCAATACGCTGAATTACTGAGAATACTGTCTGAACATCAGGGTTTTACGGCCTTGGAGCTTCGTCGGTATTTCGCGACTTTGGCGTTTGGCGTTACGTCTCATTACGATTCAGCCATTTATCAATGGTTTGCGGGTAAAACCTATAGCGGTCGGGCGGATGATATTTTCCATTTTGATCAGCTTCCGCAGAATTCATTGCGATATGGTGAAAATCCACACCAGTCGGCTACTTTTTACGGTGACTTATCAGCTATGTTTGATAAGTTACACGGCAAAGAGCTGTCTTACAATAACCTCGTGGATATTGACGCATCCGTACAATTGATTGATGAATTCAAGGAAACGTCCTTCGTCATTATTAAACACACCAATGCTTGTGGAGTAGCTACGGCTCCTACAGCGAAACAGGCTTATTTGAATGCTCTTTCCTGCGACCCGGTTTCGGCTTTTGGTGGGGTAATTGTAACTAATGCCAAGATTGACGTAGAAACGGCTGAAGAATTAAATAAGCTGTTTATGGAGATTCTAATTGCTCCTGAATACGACGCAGCCGCTTTGGATTTACTGAAGTCGAAAAAGAATCGTATTTTACTGGTACGCAAGCCAGTGAATGTACATAAGCAAATGTTCAAAACGATTTTGAACGGTGTTTTGGTGCAGGATAAGGATCTTGCGACGGAAATCGCGTCAGAAATGATGCCCAAAACCGAAAAAGTACCAACTGAACGTGAATTTAAAGGTCTGGAGTTTGCTCTGAAAGTGTGCAAACATACCAAATCAAATACCATCATTCTGGCTAAAGAAAATCAATTGCTGGCGAGCGGCGTGGGGCAAACCTCACGGGTAGATGCCTTGAAACAAGCCATTGCCAAAGCAAAAGAATTTGGTTTTGACCTGAACGGTGCGGTTATGGCATCGGATGCTTTCTTCCCCTTTGCTGATTGCGTAGAAATTGCCCATCAGGCTGGTATTACGGCCGTGGTTCAGCCCGGCGGGTCTGTTCGGGATCAGGATTCAATTACGTACTGTAATGAAAATGGCGTAGCGATGGTCTTTACGGGCGTTCGTCACTTCAAACACTAATAAAGAAGTTTATGAAAAAGAGGCTGCCTCTTTATCTTTATGGAGACAGCCTCTTTTAGAATATCTGCTATATACTTGGTTCCGGTGTTTTTTGCAGAGTATACACGTATTCAATCAGTTCGGCTACTAAACCCGTCCAGCCGGTCTGGTGGGCTGCTCCCAGGCCACTGCCATTGTTTCCATTGAAATATTCGAAAAACTGGAGGTTATCCTTAAAGAAAGGATCTGTATTGAACTTCGAATATCCCTGCTGATAAGGGCGAATGCCTGTTTCTGGGTTAGGTACAAAAATGCTGACTAACCGCTGGGCTACGGAATGAGCCGCTTCTTTGATACTCACCATATTACCCGAATCGGTTGGATACTCTATTTCAAAATCATCTCCGTAATAATTGTGAAACTTGAGTAAAGCATCTATCAAGAGAAAGTTCATCGGAAACCAGATAGGCCCCCTCCAATTAGAATTCCCCCCAAACATGGCTCCTGTACTTTCGGCTGGTGTATACGCTACGCGTAATACGTCATTTCCAACCCGGAATTCATAAGGGTTCTTTTCATAGTATTTGGAAAGGGAACGAATTCCGTAATCGGATAAAAATTCATTCGAATCAAATACGCGTTTTAAAATCATTTTCATCCGGTGGCCGCGTAGGATGGAGAGCAATCGGGTTTCACCTTTTCCGGGTTCATACCAGCGTGAAATAAGCGAAGCGAGGTCGGGGCGGTTGGCCAATACCCATTCAACCCGGCGTTTAAAATCAGGTAAGTGTTCCAGTGACTCAGGGTCCAGCACTTCAATGGCAAAAAGTGGAATAAGGCCAACCATCGATCGAAGTTTAAGGAGCATACTGGGGCCATTGGGAATATGAAGTAAGTCATAATAAAATTGATCTTCTTCGTCCCAAAGGCTGATTTCTTCCCGCCCCAACGCTTTCATGGCACCTGCAATATGCAGAAAGTGTTCAAAAAACTTCGAGGCCATATCCTGATAAGTTTTCTGCACAAGCGAAATCTCGCAAGCAATCCGTAGCATATTCAGGGTATACATGGCCATCCAGCCAGTACCGTCTGCCTGTTCTAAGTGACCTCCCAAAGGCAACTGAGAAGATCGGTCAAATACTCCAATGTTATCCATTCCCAGGAAACCACCACCGAAGATATTGTTTCCCTGCTCATCCTTAATATTGACCCACCAGGTGAAATTCAGTAGTAATTTGTGGAATACCCGCTCTAAAAAACCTATATCGCCAACGCCTCCGTTCATTTCTTTGTCGATTTCGTATACCCGCCAGGTTGCCCAGGCGTGTACGGGCGGGTTTACATCGGAAAAACTCCACTCGTAGGCCGGAATCTGGCCATTCGGGTGCATGTAATACTCACGCAGGACAACGGCTAACTGACGTTTGGCAAAGTCCGGGTCTAGTCGGGCCAGGGGAATGCAGTGGAAGGCCAGGTCCCAGGCGGCAAACCAGGGGTATTCCCATTTATCGGGCATGGAAAGAATATTAGCGGTGTACATGTGCCGCCAGGTTCGATTCCGTCCGTATTTGCGATTAGGTGAAGGCTTTGGCATGGCCGGATCGCCATTGAGCCATTCATTGACATTGTAATAATAAAATTGCTTCGACCAGAGCATCCCTGCGTAAGCCTGCCGTTGAATACGGCGAAGTTCTTCATCCCGAACATTTTTCTGGAGCTCTTCGTAAAATTCATCGGCTTCCTTAATTCGCTGTTCAAAAACCTCATCAAAGTCCGCAAAAGGTTCGTGGTTAGAGTAATTGGCAAAACGCAGTTTTACGGTAAAGCTCTCTCCGG
>JASGGE010000006.1:0-58464 GCA_047605205.1 Siphonobacter sp. | reverse complement strand
GTTCGAAAAAAGATAAGCCTACTTTCAAAACATTTAATCGGCATTTAGCTAAAAAACGATCATAAAAACCCATTCCATATCCTACTCGATAGCCTTGTTTATCAAAAGCCAACAGTGGTATCAATACGAGATCGATTGCTTCATCCAGAATGCGACGTTCCGGGGTATCAACAGGCTCTGGAATTCCCCACTGATTCTCTTCCATTTGAGTTGAGCTGGTAAGCTCATAATGATTTAACTCAAAGGTTTCTGGTAATGATCGGGAAATTACTATGTGGACATGTGGATAACTTTCTTTAATTCTGTGGATAACAAGCCAGTTATCCACTTCTCTTTGCTTCCGAATTGGTAAAAATACATGGATAAACATACCATCACGGATGAATCCGGTTGCCAATAGTTGTTCTCCTAAAGCCAAACTTTTTATGCGGATATCTTCTTCGGTGAGCTGTTTTCGACGGCCCTTATACCCGTTTCTTACTTCTGCCTTCATCATATAGTGCAAATAAAGATGCTTTTAAACTTATCTAAACATTCCTGTGGTGCCGACTGTGGTTTTCATCAGGAAGCTCTTTCACATATTAGCGTTGGAGGTTACGCTGGAATGCGGCTAGATAGTTATACCAAAACAAAAGCACAGGACGGAACAAAAGACCGTGGTCACGGTCGTTACTATCTTAATACTTTTCGATATGGTGTTGGGTTAGATCTGGGCATCCGTCGTATAGCGACCCTTTTCTTCCAATATGACCTAAACGCTGTATTTAAAACACCAAATGTCCCAGGGGTTAACAGTATAAATTTCGGAGTTCGTTTATTGTAATTATAGTTCAGTTTTAATTAGCGTCTTTCCATTGAATAGCACACCCTACTGCTTTTGTAACATTCAACATTACGGGTTTACCCTGTAATAAGTTATTAACTGCTTCTTGTACATAATTTTTCGTTACACCCGCAGGATCTTGCGAGTTATCGTCTATCGTACCTATATACTGTACGATAAACCGTTCTCCCTGACGCTGTAACACAAAAACTTGAGGCGTGCGAGTAGCACCAAATGCTTTCGCTACCTGCTGATTTTCATCGAATACATAAGGGAACGGATAGCTTTTACTCGTAGCACGAGCTTTCATATTATCAAAAGAATCCTCCTCATAAGCCGAAGGATCATTGGGGTTAATTGCTAAGACCGGAAATCCTTGTGGATTATATTTCTGATCTAAAGCAATAATGCGGCTTTCATATGCCTTCGCAAAAGGACAATGGTTTGTTGTGAAAACAACAATAATGCCTTTTTCAGAATGATATTCCCTTAAACTAACTGTTTTCCCGACGGTACTTTTCAAGTGAAAATCGGCTACCGCATCACCAATATTATATCCTCTCTGATCTAGTGGGTGATCAGCGGCCGTTACAGGAATAAATCCTATTAATAACCCAAGAATAAGATAGATACTTTTCATTGTATGGTTTTGCCTTTGATGAACCTCGCAGGCGTAACACGCACCAGATGTATTGAATATGAGACTATTAATAAACTCACTCTTTTTACTACTATTCGGTTGAGCCTATTTATTACAAGAACGTTAAACTAGCCCTTATTATAGCAAAACCTCTACAAAAAGTTTTTCTTTTTATGAAATGATAAGAGGTGAACTCCGGCATTAATCAAAAAGCGGCGTAGGTTGATTCTACGCCGCTTTTTGACTATGGTTATTTATAACCTTCTATTTCTGTAGTTTACTCTTACGAATACTATAAGCGAAATAGATTACGAAGCCAATAGCCATCCAAACGATCAGACGTATCCAGTTTTCGCCACCTAAACCACACATCATTAATACGCAAGTTAAGGCTCCCAAAATAGGAACTACGGGAGAGAACGGTGTTTTGAAAGGGCGTTGTGTATCAGGATCTGTCTCCCGCATAATCACTACCCCAATTGATACTAACGCAAAAGCAAACAATGTACCGATACTGGTCATGTCGCCTACTACTTCACCAGGTACAAATGCTGAGAAAATACCAACAAAGAGGAAGAAAAGAATATTAGAGCGATATGGCGTACGAAATTTAGGGTGTAGATCACTAAATACTTTAGGAACCAGGCCATCGTGCGACATAGAATAGAACACTCGTGACTGGCCTAATAACATCACCAGAATTACAGAAGAGAACCCGGCTAAAATGGCTACGGTAATTAAGGTAGACAACCAGGCATATCCAGGCATGTATTTATCAATTGCAAAAGCTACTGAAGCTTCTTTGCCGGCCGTACGGAATTCTTCATAATTGGCCACACCCGTTAGTACGTGAGCAAACAGAATATATAAAACGGTACAAATTACAAGTGATACCAGAATCCCAATTGGCATATCACGCTTTGGATTTTTAGCCTCCTGTGCCGCAGTAGAAACGGCATCAAATCCGATAAAGGCGAAGAATACCGTTCCGGCACCGCCAACGATACCCCAAAAACCACCAAAATCATGCGATACCCCTGCTCCGTCTATTACTTGTGTCGCGGCAGGAATATAGGGCTCATGGTTAGCCGGATTAATAAACTGCCAGCCCAGAGCGATAAACAATATCACAATCGAAACTTTCAGTATCACAATGATTGCATTAATCGTAGCGGATTCCTGCACGCCACGAATCAGCAATAAGGTCAAACACAATACAATGAATACCGCTGGGATGTTCATAATTCCAGATACGCCCGCTTCTGAAACCTGAAAGGGCGAGTGGCACCATTGATACGGTATTTCCGTTCCAAAAACGGTAGCTAAGAGTTTATTAAGGTATTCTGACCAGGCAATAGAAACGGTTGCTGCCCCAAGAGCATACTCCAATACTAGATCCCAGCCAATAATCCAGGCTACCAACTCACCCATAGTTGCGTAGGAATATGTATACGCCGACCCAGCAATAGGGATCATTGAAGCGAATTCCGCATAACAAAGTCCTGCTAAAGCACAACCCACAGCGGCCAGAATGAATGAAATAGTAACGGCAGGCCCTGCACTATCAGCGGCGGCGGCGGCAGTACGCACAAACAAACCCGCCCCGATGATTGCTCCAATACCCAGAGCAACCAGGTTGACAGCCGTTAAGGTGCGTTTCAGCGAGCCTTCTCCCGATGCCTCTGACTCTTTTAAAAGTTGTTGTAGGGGTTTTTTGACCCATAAATTTGCCATATAAACGCTCTGTTAGGAAGGGTTTTGGGAATAAAATTTAGGTTTGCAAATGAAGTGCAAAATTTTCTTTGTCAAATATGCAAAAAAACCAATAGTCTTTGCAATACCATTGGGAATTTGAAGGGCCGTTTTGCGACAAAACTGTTTTCTATTGCCTATTTATAACGGCCTTTTATCTTCTATTTATGAGAAGAACGGTGTTTAGGAACATTGAATAAGAGTGAGGTAAGAATCGGTACCCCAAATAAAGCCACCGTTCCGATAGACACGTATAAATCTGCCTGTTCTGTTTCAAGCATTTGACAGAAAGCACTTTCCTGAAAGAAATGACAAATTGCTGATGAGGTAAGTTTTAAACCCAGAAGACCAATAACGATAAAGGCAATCGCTTCCAGAAAAGAAAAACGCTCCATTAAATGCACAAAAGACTGAGCGACAAAACGCATGGCCAGAATGCCAATAAATACCCCCGTACAGATTAAGACTATATTATCTGTAAAAGCTACCGCCGCAAAAACATTGTCAATCGAAAAAGCAAGATCCATTATTTCGACTAATGCTACTGTTGCCCAGAACTTTCCTAGTAAACCAATAGTATTTTTGTAAAACCACGACTCTTTTTTTTCTATTTTCTCTTCTTCATGTTTTTCCTTAGCTCCCAGGAAATAGTTAAAACACAGATAAAGAAGATATATCCCTCCTACTGGTTTTAGCCACCAGACTTTAACCAACCAGGCAGCCGCAACCAGGCATAACCCCCTGAACAGGTAAGCTCCAATAATTCCGTATTTTAATGCCTTATTACGTTCTGCCTTGGGAAGATCCATCACCATGGTAGCCAAAACAGCCGCATTATCCACAGAAAGAAGGCTTTCGATCAGAACTAAATTTAAGATAACGAAGCCCGCTGCCTTTAAATCACTACCAAATACCTGATGTAAAAAATCCATAATAATAAGAAAATGAAAAAACAAAAGTAATGCATGAAAGCCTTGAAAGCACCTATCATACATTAGGTAAGAATCTTTTTAAGCACTATAACCAACGTTAACTTTTCATAAATGTAAACAGATGTAGGGACTTTCACGGAGTATATACCCCATCAATACTCCAGTATTACGTACTTTTGTATCTTCCCTGGCACTTACTTGCATCAAAAGGCGTTCAGACAAAATGCCATTCAAATACTCCATGAAGAAATTATTCCTTATTTGTTTGTGGCTCTGGGCTTTCACCACTGTTCAGGCTCAGGTTACCAAACCCTATTCGTTAAAATTTTCCTTATCGAAATCAGAAGCCAAAGTTGGTGAAACCGTTGATGTAATTATTGAAGCAGACGTTGATCCTGGTTGGCATATTTTCTCTTCTGATCAGGATCCGGACGTTGGCCCACTGCCAACAGTTATAAAGTTTACTAAAAATGATGCTTTTCAGATTGTTGGTAAACTACGCCCGTCAGGTAAGCCTACCGAAAAAATGGATGAGATTTTCGGGGGGAAAGTCCGTTTTTTTGAGGATAAGGCCACATTTCTTCAGACCGTAAAAATTCTAAAAGATAAGGTAACCCTTGAAGGAAGCATTGGTGGGCAGGTTTGCCAGGATGATGGCCTGTGCATACCGATTAACAATGGTGATTTTAAATTAACACAACTAAAAGTAACTAGTGGCGAAAGTCCAAAGGAAGAAGCCGAAACCCAGAAAGACACTGTGTCTTCTAAACCGGCGAATGCTCCAACTACCAAAGTTATTGAAGATACCCTAACACACACACACCTAACCACTTCCGATATCGCCACTCCTGCCCGGCAAGATGGCATTTCGTTCGGTGACCTTGTGCTAGCCTTCCTGGCCGGATTAGCGGCAGTAGCCATGCCCTGTGTTTACCCCATGATTCCCATGACGGTAGCAATGTTTACCAAACGTGTGGATTCGCGGGCAGAAGGTATTACCAAGGCCCTCTTTTATGGTCTTTCTATTATTTTGATTTTTGCATTTTTCGGTACTTTGGTTTCGGCAGTATTTGGTAGTGCTTTCGTAAATTTTGTTAGCACACATTGGATACCTAATATACTAATATTCAGTATTTTCGTATTATTTTCCCTTTCTTTTCTGGGTGCTTTTGAGCTTACCTTGCCCAGTGCTTTTGTAAATAAAGTAGACGCTCAGGCAGATAAAGGTGGCTGGGGAAGTATCTTCTTCATGGCCTTTGCTCAAGCGTTGGTATCGTTTTCATGTACGGCTCCAATCGTTGGTACTGCTGCCATTCTAGCAGCTAAAGGTAGTCTCTGGGACTCGGCTTTGTTAAATATTAGTTTCGGAACAGCCTTTGCTTTGCCTTTTGTATTGGCTGCCTTTATCCCAAGTGTGTTGAAATCAATGCCCAAGTCAGGTGGCTGGCTTAATACGCTAAAAGTTCAGCTAGGGTTTCTGGAACTAGCCATTGCCCTAAAGTTTCTAAGTGTCCCTGACCAGACTTACCATTGGGGGTTATTAAACCGTGACGTCTATCTGTCACTATGGATAGTTCTGTTCTCCTTCATGGGATTAAATCTGATTGGCAAGCTTCGTATGTCACACGACAGCCCACTAGAAAGTATTACCATTCCAAGAACATTATTTGCAGTAGCCATTTTCTCTTTTGCTGTTTATTTGGTACCTGGTTTATTTGGTGCACCGCTAAAACCTCTCTCGGGGCTTTTACCTCCTGAAACCTCCCAGGAATTTAACTTGCATCATTCCGGTACTGGTACAACCGTTCCTGTTTCTGCCTTACCCGCCAATCGGAAATATGCTGATTTTCTGAAGCTTCCTCATGGTCTGGAAGGATTCTTTGAGTATAAAGAAGGCCTTGCTTACGCTAAAAAAGTAGGTAAACCTATCTTTATTGATTTTACGGGACATGGCTGCGTAAACTGCCGTAAAATGGAAGAAACGGTTTGGAGCCAACCTCAGGTACTAAACCGTTTGAGGGAAGACTATGTTATCGTTTCACTTTATGTAGATGATAAGACTGAATTACCAGAAAGTGAGCATTATACTTCTACTATAGATAAAAAAGTAAAGACAACGATCGGTGATCAGAATCTGGACTTCGAGATATCAAAATATAATTTTAATGCTCAGCCACTTTATGTACTTATTAATCCTAACAACGATGCACAACCTTTGGTTAAGCCAATAGCGTACGAACCAAACGTTGAAACCTTTATTCGTTATCTGGATTCTGGGAAGGCTGCTTACCAAGCTCAATGAAACTTCTTTTTTTCTGCTTATTCGGGATATGTTATTCGATTTTCGCTGCTGGGCAAAACTTGCAAAAGCGGTTTGGAGCGAAGCAATTAGTTGTTGTTACGACGAATGACTTTTCCACCATTTATGGAGAATTAACCATTTACGAATTAAAAAACTCAAAATGGTTAAAAATAAACCATTTCCCCGTAGTAATTGGTAAAAATGGGTTCGCCTGGGGTAACGGAATACTTAACAACATCCCTTCTGCCGAGAAAAGAGAAGGCGATGGAAAGTCGCCTGCTGGCGTCTTTTCGTTAGGAACGGCTTTTGGCTCTGCCAAACCCATTGAAGCAAGCAAATGGCCATACCTTCTTATTGACAATACTTGTTTTTGCGTAGATGATTCAAAATCAATGTATTACAACAAAATTATCAATACAGATACTACGCACGTAGATTGGTCTTCCGCTGAGAAAATGCTTATTCCTGTGTATGAACGTGGCCTGGTTATTAACGATAACACCTCTGCGGAGACGAATAAAGGTTCATGCATTTTTATGCATATCTGGAACAGCCCAGATACAGGAACGGCTGGCTGTACGGCGATGTCGAAAACTAACCTTGACTTACTTCTCCGTTGGCTCGATCCTGCCAAAAAGCCCTTACTCGTTCAGATGCCTAAGCAAGAGTATTCTCGCATCCAATCAACCTACATGTTACCCTGATACTCCATGAAACTAGTCGTTGCTACCAACAATCGTCATAAACTTGAAGAAATTCAACAGTTTTTAGGTACTGATTTTCAGTTGTTAACCCTACAGGATATTGATTGTACGGAAGAATTACCCGAAACAGGCTCTACTATTGAAGCCAATTCTCTGGAAAAAACAAAATACCTGGCTGATTATTATAATGTAGATTGCTTTGGTGATGATACGGGTCTTGAAGTAGAAGCTCTCAATAATGAACCCGGCGTAGATAGTGCTTTCTATTCTGGAAATCGTGATGCCGTTGCTAATATGCAAAAGGTATTAGACGGCTTAACCGGTAATACTCAGCGAAATGCTCGTTTTAGAACTGTTATTACCTTGATTATCAAAGGAGAAATTTATCAGTTCGAGGGAAAAGTAACTGGCACAATTCTCGAAGCTCCCCGAGGAGAAAAAGGCTTCGGCTATGATCCTATTTTTGTACCGGATGGGTATACACAAACCTTTGCTGAATTATCATTAGCGGAGAAAAACAAAATTAGCCATCGGACCAGAGCTATTACCAAAATGGTAGAATTTCTGACCACTCCCGGTTAATAACTACCTCTTGTACAGGTTACTATTCATTTTTAATACCCTTAGTTATCGATTGATGCTAAGGGTATTTTTTACTCTGAATTGTTTGGGTATTTACTTCTTGAAGGCACCTTTTTAAAAGTATTCTCATTAACTTTGAGTATACACGACTGGTTTTAAGCCACCCACCATATTCTATAGATTATGCAAAACGCTCCGATTGCCACCTTGCTCAACCGGCTTGATGAGTACAAGCGGAAATATTATACAAACCTTTTATTGAAAGGCTTACTTTTTTCAGCGACTGTTGTACTCACCGCTTATTTGCTTTTTAATACGTTAGAATATTATGGCCATTTTGGAACAACCTTCCGAACTCTTCTCTTTTTTGGGTTTATGGGAGTGTTAATAACCACCTTAATTTTTTGGGTAATAAAACCGCTCCTATTCTTATATGGTACACAAAAGCCATTAAGTAATGAACAGGCAGCCGAACAAATTGGCCACTTTTTCCCAGAAGTGGGTGACCGCTTACTTAACACTTTACAACTGGCAAGGTTAAATCATTCTCAAAATGAATTATTATTAGCTTCCATTCAGCAGAAATCCCAGCAACTGTCATTAGTAAAATTTGCGGATGCCGTTAAGCTGGAAGAAAACAAAAAATACATCAAATATGCAGCGATTCCGGCGGGTCTTATTACTGCCATTTTGTTTGTTTGGCCACAATTTTTCACCAAGTCAACAGACCGCATTGTTCACTTTAGAAGCGAATATGTGGAAGAAGCCCCTTTCACTTTCGTTCTTGAGAATAAGGAGTTACAAGCATTTAAAAATGAGGACTTTATCGTTAAAATGACCCTTCAGGGGAATACCCTTCCTGAAGGCATATACATCCAGTATGAAGGGCGACGATTGAAGATGGAGTCCGTAGATCAACGTCATTTTGAATATACCTTTCGTAAGGTTCAGCAAAGCTTTGATTTTACCTTTGAAGCAGCGGGTTATCATTCCAATACTTACGAAGTTTCCATAATAGCTCGTCCGAACCTAACTGCTTTTGATGTTTCTCTTCATTACCCCGCTTATTTAAATAGAGCCGAAGAATCCTTAAAAAATACGGGTAATCTTACCCTTCCTGAAGGAACACTGGTTATCTGGCATTTTACAGCCACCGAAACGAAGGCTGTTCATCTAACTTTTGAATCAGACAAACAGCCTTACTTGGCTGAAAAGTCATTAATAGGGTCTGGTTTTTCGTTTGAAAAACGGTTAAAGCACTCTGGTAACTATCAGGTGTCTTTAAAAAATCAGTATGCTTCTAATCTTGAGCCGGTCCGTTTTTTCTTGAATGTAATCCCCGATCGCCATCCTACGATCTCACTTGATCAGTATCGCGATTCTACCTTGTATAATTATTTGGTTTTAGGGGGTAATCTGACGGATGATTATGGTATATCTAACCTGCGGCTTTATTATCGCATTCTTCGTGAGGATAAAGAAGCTCCTAAAACCTATGCTTCTACAGGAATTCCATTTACTAAAAATCAACCTATCCAAAGTTTTTATTATCAATGGGCTACCGATAGCTTAAACCTGGCTCCGGGTGATAAAATTGAATATTATGTACAAGTTTGGGATAATGATGGTGTGAATGGAGCAAAATCGGCTCGGACAAGCCTAATGAATTATGCCATTCCCTCCCGCCAGGCTATTGATAAAGAAATTGATCAGGCTGTTGAGAAGACTGAATCTCAACTTGATAAGTCTCTTAGCAAGGCTCAGCAACTTAAAAAGGAACTTACCGCCCTTGAAAACCGACTTCGTAATAAGCGTAATCTGGACTATCAGGACAAGAAGCAGGTTGAAGAATTATTAAAAAAACGAGAACAACTGATGGAAGAACTACGTCAGTTGCAGGAGCAGAATCAGGCTCTCAGCCAAAAACAGCAACGTTTCAGTCAGCAAAAGCCGGAGCTTGCCCAGAAATTCGATCAATTGCAAAAATTAATGGAAGATCTGATGAAAAATGATTCAGATAAGCTCTATGAACAACTTAAGCACATGCTGGAAAAAAATCAGGATGAGCGTATGCTGGAAATGCTGGATCGGATTAAAGCAAAAGAACGTAATACCGAAAAAGATTTGGATCGAGCCATGAAGTTGTTCAAACGGCTTCAGCGTGAACAAAAACTCGACAAAGCCGTAGAAGACCTGAAAAAGCTCGCGGAAGAACAGAATAAACTAGCCGAAAAAACAGAGAATAAAAAAGACTCTTCTAAAGAAGATCCTTCTAAATCGCAGCAAAATCAGGCTGATGATAAAAATAAAGACAATAAAGATTCCCAGTCTTCCTCCGAGGATAAGCAAAATGAACTTCAGAAAGAGCAGCAGAAAATGCAGCAGGAGATGGAGGACATCAAAAAAGACCTGAAGGACGTAGAAGAACTTAATAAGGAATTAGATGATTTAAAAAACGAAGACCTTGGTAAGGACGAACAGGATGACATTTCCGATCAGCAGCAGCAAAGTCAGCAGGACATGAAAAACGGAAATAACAAATCGGCTTCCAAGAAACAGAAGCAGGCTTCGCAAAAAATGCAAAAACTTTCACAAAAGCTTCAACAAATGCAGGAAGAAGCCGAAATGCAAGAAAATGAAGAAAATATGGATAACCTGCGTGATATTCTGGAAAATCTGGTACATCTCAGTTTCGACCAAGAACGCCTGATGAAAGATTTCCGCGGGATTCAATTAGCGGATCCTCGTTTTACCAAATTAGCTCAGGAACAGATTAAATTACAGGACGACGCCAAAATTATCGAAGATAGTCTTTACGCCCTGGCAAGCCGAGTAATGCAAATTCAGTCTTTTGTTACTCGTGAATTAGGTGACATGAAGAAAAATATGGATGACGCTGCCAAATTCATTCGCGAGCGTAAGTTACCACAGGCAACTGCCAAGCAACAATTTTCTATGACTAATATTAATAATCTGGCTCTAATGCTTTCAGATGTGTTAAAGCAAATGCAGGATAATGCCATGAGTATGTCTGCGGCTAAGGGAAAAGGAAATAAAAAGCAAAAAGGAAACATGCCCAGCATGAGCCAGCAACAACAGCAGATGAATCAGAAAATGCAGCAAAGTCAGGGACATTCCGGTCGCCAGCTTTCTGAAGAATTAGCTGAAATGGCTGCTCAACAGGCTGCTATTCGTAAACAGTTGCAAGAAGCCATGGAGCGAATGAAAGGTACTGAAAACGGAAAGAAAATGCAGAATGAAATTAACCAGTTGATGAAGAAGATGGATCAAACAGAAGAAGACCTGGTTAATAAACGTTTAAATCAAAACACAATTAATCGAAATAAAGAAATAATGACTCGACTTTTAGAGTCAGAGAAAGCCATGCAGGAACAGGAAGAGGAACAAAAACGTAAAGCCGAAGCTGCCCGTACGATTCCTCCCCGCGTCCCTCCTGCTTTTGAACAGTATGTAAGAGAAAAACAGAAACAGACCGAACTGCTCAAGACCGTCCCGCCTTCGCTCACCCCATTTTATAAAAAAGAAGTGGATCAGTATTTCAAAAAGTTAAAGTAATTAAGCTGAATAAAAAGTGTTGAGAAAATTCTCAACACTTTTTATTTTCCCATTATAGCCAGCAAATTTAGTGCTCTCCAGTACCAAAACCTATTTTTCCACAGACTTTTCCACCAAGTTATCCACATTCTTGTTTTCTATTCTATCTTCTTAGTTAGATCTGCTTTACCTTTGCACTTTACTTATTAACTAAAGTATGATACGCTTTTTTGTAGAAGACATTGAATTTAAGGTTCCCTTTCCACAGAAAATTCGTCAGTGGTTAAAAGCCGTAGCAACTACTGAAGGATATGAACTTAATGAAATCAATTACATTTTTTGTTCCGACGAATATCTTTATCAGATCAATGTAGAATATCTGGATCACCATACATACACTGACATTATTACTTTCGATAATTCAGAAGCTGAAAAAGAACTAATTGGCGATATATACGTTAGTGTCGAACGAGTTACTGAGAATGCGGCTGCCTTGGGCGGTCTTTTCTTTGACGAGTTCTCTCGTGTATTAGTACATGGTATTCTACACTTGTGTGGTTACTATGATGAATCGGACGAAGAAGAGCTACAGATGCGAAAACTAGAAGATCATTACTTAACTCTCCGAAAATAATTGTTTCACGTGAAACGACTAAAACAGACAAAACGCAAGTTTCACGTGAAACATAAAACATATTAGATTTTACTAAAGTGGTCGTACATGAGTATGTTTAAAGAATATGACGTCATTGTTGTAGGAGCTGGTCATGCGGGGTGTGAAGCCGCTCATGCTGCGGCAACGATGGGGTCTAGTGTGCTGTTAGTAACCATGAATATGCACACTATTGCTCAAATGTCGTGTAATCCGGCAATGGGTGGAGTTGCCAAAGGGCAGATAGTCCGGGAAATTGACGCTCTCGGTGGTATGTCAGGAATTATTTCTGATAAAACCATGATTCAATTCAGAATGTTAAACCGCTCTAAAGGCCCCGCAATGTGGTCTCCACGGTGCCAGTCTGATCGAATGCGTTTTGCGGAAGAATGGCGAACAGCTTTGGAAGAAAATCCGAACGTAGATTTCTGGCAAGAAATGGTAACGGGCATACTCATTGAAGGAGATAAAGTAACAGGTATCAAAACTCAACTTGGAATTGAAATACACTCAAAATCAGTAGTTTTAACCAATGGAACTTTTCTAAATGGTCTCATTCATATTGGCGAGAAACACTTTGGCGGTGGGCGAACTGCCGAGCGGGCTGCCACTGGAATAACAGAGCAATTAGTTACGTTAGGCTTCGAGTCTGGGCGTATGAAAACTGGAACACCACCACGCGTTGATGGCCGTAGTCTGGACTATACCAAAATGGAAGAACAACCTGGTGATGAGCATCCAGAAAAGTTTTCTTATTTAAATACACCTCGTCTTTCCAAACAACGTAGCTGCTGGATAACCTACACTAATCAGGAAGTTCATACTATATTAAGGACTGGTTTTGAAAAGTCTCCCATGTTTGCGGGACGTATCAAAGGATTAGGCCCACGGTATTGCCCATCGGTAGAAGACAAAATCAACCGTTTTGCAGACAAAGATCGTCACCAAATTTTCGTAGAACCAGAGGGATGGAGTACAGTAGAAGTTTATGTAAACGGTTTTTCCACTTCTCTACCAGAAGATGTACAATATGAAGCATTGAAAAAAATTCCGGGTTTTGAAAATGTACGAATGTTTCGCCCAGGGTATGCGATTGAATATGACTTCTTCCCCCCTACTCAACTACGTCAAACATTAGAAACAAAGTTGATTGATAACCTGTATTTCGCAGGGCAAATTAACGGGACAACAGGCTATGAGGAGGCTGCCTGCCAAGGATTAATGGCGGGAATCAATGCTCATAATCGGGTACAGGGAAAAGAGCCCTTTACCTTGCACCGCTCAGAAGCTTATATTGGTGTTTTGATTGATGACCTTATCAATAAAGGGACCGAAGAGCCCTATCGTATGTTTACTTCACGGGCTGAATACCGTACTTTACTACGCCAGGATAATGCTGATTTACGTCTTACTGAAAAAGGCTATCAATTAGGTTTAGCCTCAGAGGAACGTTACGAAGCAGTCCAGCTAAAACAAGCTAAAACCCAAGAATTAATTGATTTGCTTAAAAAGCAAAAGGTTACACCTGATCAGGTTAATACCCAATTAGAAACAAATAATTCTGCTTCAATTAAAGAAAAAACAACTTTATATCAGCTTCTTAAAAGACCAGAGCTTGATATTCAGAAATTAAAAAATTTGGCTGGAACGGTAGCGGAAATCTTACTTTACTTTACAGAAGAAATACAGGAGCAGGCTGAAATTAATGTAAAGTATGAAGACTATATGGAACGTGAACGGTTGCAGGTACAGAAAGTAAGCCGACTGGAAAACCTTACCATTCACCCAGATTTTGACTATGAAAAAATTACAGCCTTATCAAAGGAAAGTCGCCAGAAATTAGGAAAACTTCGCCCAGCTACGTTAGGGCAAGCTTCACGAATCAGTGGTGTATCTCCTTCTGATATTTCGATTCTAATGGTGCATTTAGGACGGTAGGATACTTATTAACGTTTAAAGTCCCCTCTGTGAAGGGTTCTTTTATTTATTAAACAAATTTAACAGCGGTACTATTCTACACACTTTAGAGGTTATGAAATGCAACGGCTATTTTTGAAACATGAAAGTAGAAACGCTTACCAATTGCCCAGTCTGTAAAGGCACGCATTTCAGCTCTTATCTGGTGTGCAAAGATTATACGGTTAGTCAGGAAATGTTCAGTTTGGTTAAATGTACTTCCTGTGGTTTCATATTTACAAACCCACGCCCTACCGAAACGGAAATTGGCAGCTATTATCAATCTAATGAATATATTTCTCATAGCAACACCAAACAAGGCCTCATTGCTCAGGTTTACCATACCGTTCGGAAAATCACATTAAAAAGTAAACTTAAACTCATCAATCGTTTGCACCCAACCAAAGGAACTTTATTGGATATTGGCTGCGGAACGGGTATGTTTTTGAGCGTTTGTAAAGAAAACGGCTGGAACGTTTCTGGAGTAGAGCCCGACTCAGGAGCCAGAAAACTAGCAGAAGACACTACAAAAAGTCATATTGAATCAAGCATTTTAGAATATTTTCAAAACCAAAAATTCAGTATCGTAACCATGTGGCATGTGCTAGAACACGTACATCGCCTGGAAGAGACCATTGATTGGTTATACAATCGAATTGATACAAATGGACATTTAATAATAGCAGTACCTAATCTGGAATCGAAAGATGCTCAAGTATATCAGCAATATTGGGCAGCCTATGACGTCCCCCGCCATCTATACCATTTTTCGCAGGTAACCATCTCTGAATTGTTTCTTCAGAAGGGCTTTGTATTAAGCGAAACCCTACCCATGCCATTCGATTCTTTCTACGTTAGTATGCTTAGCACAAAATACAGAGATGGAAAGACTAATTATATTGAAGCCATTCAGCAAGGGTTAGCTTCTAATATTTGGGCCAAACAAAATCATAAAAACTACTCCAGTCTTATCTATGTATTCAAGAAACGTTAGAGCTATATTTTACTTCCTTATAGGCCTATTCTTTTATAGTTGTGCCCAACAAAGTTCACCAACCGGAGGACCGAAGGATACAACACCACCTAAAATTGTACTGCAAACTCCTAAAAACGGCACAACTAATTTCAATGGAAAGGTAGTAGAGTTAGCCTTCGACGAATATATTTCGGTAGATAACCTTAACCAACAGTTATTAATTACTCCTGGAATTGATGGAGTTTATGAATTTAAAGTAAACCCAAAAGGAGTTCTAATTACGTTCGATAAACCCTTTCGCCCCAATACTACCTACACGCTAAATTTTAGAAATGCTTTTAAGGATGTAACTGAAAAACAGGCAGCCAGAAATGTAAAAATTGTTTTTAGTTCCGGAGCCCATTTGGACTCACTTTCCATAGAAGGTACCGTTCGGGACATGCTCACCAATCAACCACAATATGACGCTACAGTAGGTTTATATCAGCTTAGTGATACACTTAAATTTTCAAAGAATAAGCCCTATTATTTCACTAAAACAGACAGTTCAGGGCGGTATCGGCTCGAAAACCTGGCTCCAGGAAAATACCGATTAGCAGCCCTAGTCGATCTGAATAACAACATTCTATACAATACCGACAAGGATAAAATTGCTTTCTCCCCTAATACAATCACGCTGCCTGGATATACCGAAAAAGATGAATTAAAACTTGTATTCTCAAATCAGGCCCCTATGCGAGCCCCGAAAAGTTTAAGCACGGCTCATCAGTATACACTCATTTATCCAAGAGGCATTGATTCAGTACATGTTGATTTTCGTTCTAAAGAAGATTCATTAATGTATGCCGTAATGCAACAGAATGAGCTTCGGTTTTATAACATCTTAAATACAACCGATACCCTACGAACCAGAATTACCGTGGTGGATTCACTGAATCGGCCATTTACGCATGATCAAAAAATTAAATTTAAGGAGCCCTCCAAACGGGATACCAGAGAAGCATTGGAGGTAAAAGTTACGCCAAAAGATAAAGAAGCAATTGAAAAAAAATTTAAGTTTCAGATTTCCTTCAGTAAGCCCATTACCAAGTTTGATCCATCGGCCATTCAGTTGGAAGAAGATACCATTCGAAATGTCTTACTGACTTCTGATGATTATAGTTGGAATGCCTATCGAACTGAATTCACACTGCAAAAAGAACTCAATATTCGCCGCGACGTGCGGATTACCATGCCAAAGAATACATTCATTAGCATTGAAAAAGACACTATTCAAGCCGTCCGAATTATTTATCCACTAAAAGATCCTGAAAAATATGGAATCATCAGTGGGGAAGTTCGAGGAGCAAAATCAGATATCATAGTCGAATTACTCACTTCCGATTTTAATCCGGTGCGTTCAATCAGAAATCAGGTTAATTACAATTTTACTAATATTGCTCCCGGTACGTACCGATTACGACTGGTTTTAGATCTTAACAAGAATGGTCGCTGGGATTCAGGAAATCCTGATGAATTTGTTCCGCCAGAGCCAATTATCGTATTCCCCACTATTATTAAGCTAAAAGCAAATTTCGAATTACTCGGGAACGATTTTACACTTTAAATTTCTAGCTAATTTCATTGTCAGAAGTGCTGTTTGGGAATCACTCAGGCAGCACTTTTTCCTTTTCATTAATTTCCGCTCCATTAAAACCTACTCTTTAACGGTGCTTGCAAGAGCTAGGCAAACCATCAACTAATTAAAGGTCTATTCAAAATTAAAAATGTTCAATAAAAATGTGGACAAATAAGTGGATAAAGATGGGATAAGAGCAAGTTTTGAGGAAATTTCATGTGGATAGCACGGTTAACTATTCACATGTTAAAGAAGAAAAAACAGAAAAAAGCTGTCTTTGTTGAAAACTCAAACGTTATCCAGATTTGATATAACGAGTTATTAACCGTAAATTTTGGATAGTAAAAAGTGACGTTACACTCAGTAGCTACCCGTAGATCATGGTGGATAACTTAAAATAGGCAGATAATCAATACTTTATTTGTGGACAAAAACGTTGATAGGTGTTGATAATCATGAGAATAATCCACTAAACTCATTCCAAATCTTTTTTTGAAAAAATTTATCCACTTATCCACCGCTTCAACTATTTAAAACAAAAGAAGAAGAAAGAAAAGATGTTTTATTGATATGATGAGTCGAGGAATTGTAAGTTTTATCCTGTTGATGGTCGCTATCCTGAAGATGCAGGCTCAGGTTCAGCTATACCCTGCTGATTTGCCTGAAGTACAATTGGGAAAAGAGTATCTGAAAAATGGAGAATACGAAAAGGCTCGTGTCAGTTTAGAAAAACTGGCAAAGAATAAAGAAACCTTACCTCAGGTATATAAGCCATACCTTCAGACACTGACTAAACTCAAAGAATTTGGTGAAGCAGAAAAATTTCTGAAGCGTTTGATGAAAACAGACGACGGGAATATGCTCTACCGGGTAGATTACGCTCGCCTGCTTGAAAGTCAGGGAAAAGTGGCAGAAGCAGAGAAATATTATGGCGAAGCAATTCTAAAAGCTCAGAAAGAAGAAAGCTTCACCATAGGACTAGGGCAAAACTTTCTTGATCACGATCAGCCCGACCAGGCCCTACGTTTATATCAGGAGGCTCGTACGGCACAGAAAGAACCTAATCGGTATGCTTTACAGGTAGCGAGGTTGTACAAGATGATGAATCAGCCGGATGGCATGTTGGAAGAGTACTTGAAATATGGGTTAGAAAATCAGGAAGTTGCCCAGTCTTTGCTGCAGGATGAAATGAGAGATGATAAATTAATTTCTCATTTGGAAAAGCTCCTTTACAAAAAAGTGCAGGAACAACCCGATGTAACCTATTACAGCGAAATGCTGACTTGGCATCTTATGCAGCAAAAGGAATTCAGTAGAGCCTTTATCCAGGCTAGAGCATTAGATCGTCGTTTGCGGCAGGAAGGACAGAAAATTACCGAGATTGGATTTATGGCCATGCAGAACAAAGATTACGTTGCTGCAGGGAAAGTATTTGAGTATCTGGTGAAAGAATATACCAAAAGCCCTAATTATCCCCTATATCGTCGATTACTAATCAATGCGAAGGAAGAAGTCGTAAAGAATACCTATCCGGTCAATACGAGTGATATTCGGATACTGATTAATCAGTATCAGCAATTATTTACAGAATTAGGCCAGAATACTAAGACAATGGAAGCCATGCGAAACACGGCTCATTTATATGCCTTCTACCTCAATGAGAAAGATACAGCCGCCGCAATCTTAAAAAAAGCCATTGAAAGCAATGTGATGGACCAAGCCTTTATTGATCGCTGTAAACTGGACTTAGGGGATGTTTATATTCTAACCGGTGAATTTTGGGAATCTACACTTTTATACTCACAAGTGGAGAAATCTGAAAAAGATAGCCCGTTAGGGTATGAAGCAAAATTGAAAAATGCCAAATATTATTATTACAAAGGTGATTTTGATCTGGCGAAAGAAGTTTTAGATATTCTTAAAAAAGCGACTAGCCGCGAAATTGCCAATGATGCTCTGGAACTAAGCTTACTTATTCAGGATAACACAGGTACAGACACTACCGAAACAGCCATGAAACGCTATGCAACGGTTGATCTGATGTTATTCCAGCATCGTATGCAGGAAGCTCTGGATACCCTGAATATTCTCTATGAGACGTACAAAACACACCCACTAGCCGACGAAATTCTTTGGCTAAGAGCAAATACCCTTTTGAAGGAAAATTACCCTCAGGAGGCGTTAAATGACCTGGAAAAGATATTGAAAAACTATGCGGTCGATATTCTGGGAGACGATGCTTTGTTTCTTTCTGCTAAAATTCAGCAGGAAAACATGAATAATAAAGAAACAGCTATGAAACTGTATCAAGAGCTGCTTACCAAATACCCAGGGAGTATCCATGTAGCTGAGGCCCGAAAACGCTTCCGAAATTTGCGTGGAGACACAATAAATTAGATCTTATTTTCATTTAATACTCGATTAGCCCCAAAGCCATTCTATCCCAAGATTTCCAAGTAGTTTGTTGAAAAGTACCCATCATTGTTTATAACTAACGCCAGTTATCCACTTTTTTATTTCTATGAACAGTTTGTTTCGTTTAGGAACTACGCTGGGGCTACTTGTTGCCACTACATCTGGCTATGCTCAGCAAGTAACTGAAAATCAAGAAGAACGGTTTGCCACCTGGAGCTACGGATCGCAAAAATTACAGCGTGGGCCATGCGACGTATACCTCTTTAAATCGAATCAACATGCCGAGGGAGTTGTGGATAACATTCTGAAGTCGGCAGGTATGGGTTTCGGAAAGCGAAACTTTCAGGTAATTGAATGCCCTAATACTGAAAACTGCTATGCAACCATTATCAGTGGCGTTCGTTACATTGTATATGATAATTCTTTTTTAAAACTAGTAGAAGATCGCACCCATACCAACTGGGCTTCGATTAGTATAATGGCTCATGAAATTGGGCACCATATTCTTGGTCATACTTCAGATGGCATGGGTAGCCGCCCCGATAAAGAGCTGCAGGCGGATTATTTTTCTGGGTTTGTCATTCATAATTTAGGTGGTACGTTAGATCAGGCTCAGGTAGCAATTCGGGTTTTACAAGCCGAAGAAGGCGATTATACACACCCTCCGCGGCGTGATAGGTTATCTGCAATTGAAAAAGGCTGGAAAGAAGCGGATAATTTTTACCCAAGATTAGGTCACATCGCCTCCCCTACCCCATCTATTGCAGCAAACAACCAGCTACCGGTAAACCTGTCAGATTCCAATAAAGAAGTAACTAAAGCGGAAGTTCGTACGGGTTGTATTACGGGCAACTGTGAGAATGGCGAAGGAAGTTATGTTAATCGGAAAACACTAGAACGTTATGATGGTGAATGGTCCGAAAATCGTCCGAATGGATTAGGTAATCTCTATTATCCTTCTGGAAAAAAGAAATACGAAGGCTACTTTGTTAATGGTCACTTTGAGGGTACGGGTACTCTCTGGCTAAAAAATGGCAATATATATACGGGCGGTTTTCTGGATGGAAACGTTCACGGAAAAGGGACATTAACCTATGCAAATGGTGATCGGTATATAGGAGAATTTAGAAATGGTTTACGGCACGGCCAAGGCAAGTATGTATATGCCAATGGTCGTCAGGAAGTGGTATACTACTTACATGATGCCCGACAATAAAAGTAAGCCAATTTATGAATAGAAAGGCAGGCCTGTTCTAACCAGGTTTGCCTTTTTTAATATCTATATCTACATAATCTTTTAGGATTTATAAAGGTCTATCTTAAATTGTTATAATTTAGACTTTGGAAAAGTATACTCCTATAATACCTATGGAAACGCAAACGTTGCCCTCCACCTCTACTACAGGCCAGGCCAGCTACGGCAGAGTTTTTGATTTGCTTCCGAATTATGTAGCCACGTATAATCACGAAGACGCCTTAGTTTCTAAGATAAATGGACAGTGGACAAAAGTATCCGCTCAGCAATTTATTTCTAATGTTAATAAAGTAAGCCTGGGACTGAAGAAGATAGGGATTGATAAAGATGATAAAGTTGCCATTATATCTGGAAATAGGCCGGAGTGGAACATCGTTGATTTTGGTATACAACAATTAGGGGCCGTCTCCGTACCGCTCTACCCAACCATTACCATTGAAGATTACCGTTATATCCTGAAAGATTCAGAGGCAAGAGTTGTCTTTGTATCATCAAAAGAATTATTAGATAAGGTTAGAGCGGCAGTAGCAGCAATTCCAGAAATACAAGCTATTTATACCTTCGATATTATTGAAGGAGCCGAACACTGGAGTAATCTCATGAAACTATCGGAAGGAGAAGAAGTTAGTCAGCTGGAAACCAATAAGCAAAATGTTCGTTCTGAAGATCTGTTAACCCTAATTTATACTTCAGGCACAACAGGTGTGCCAAAAGGCGTAATGCTAACGCATAATAATATTCTTACCAATGTAGAATCAGTTGCGGAATACATTCCAGTAGAGCCAGGCGAACGGGCTCTGAGCTTTCTTCCGTTATGTCATGTATACGAACGGATGATTTTGTATGTGTACATGCGTTATGGCTTATCCATTTATTATGCTGAAAGTATGGATACCATTGCAGACAATCTAAAAGAAGTAAAGCCTCATTTGTTTACAACCGTTCCGAGGCTTTTGGAAAAAGTATATGACCGCATTGTGGCGAAGGGATATGAACTAAAAGGAATAAAAAAACAACTCTTTTTCTGGGCACTCAATTTAGGGTTACGGTATGATCCAGCAAAAGACCTGGGTTTCTGGTATAATACACAGCTCAATATTGCTCGTAAATTGATCTTTAGTAAATGGAAGGAAGCTCTTGGAGGGAATATTAAACTAATTGTTACTGGATCGGCGGCTTTGCAGCCGCGTTTATCCAGAATATTCTGGGCGGCAGGAATTCCGGTGACAGAAGGATATGGACTCACAGAAACCTCACCGGTGATTTCGGTTGGAAAGGTTACCATTTCTCCACCTGATTTACGCGTAGGATGTGTAGGTACGGTTATTCCTGATGTTAAAGTGAAAATTGCGGAGGATGGGGAAATTCTGGTAAAAGGCCCCAACATTATGAAGGGGTATTATAAAAAGCCCGAACAAACGGCCGAAGCCATCGATAAAGAAGGATGGTTTCATACCGGAGACATTGGCGAGTTTGTAGAAGGACGATTCCTGAAAATTACTGATCGGAAAAAAGAAATCTTTAAAACCTCTGGTGGGAAATACGTTGCTCCTCAGATGTTAGAAAACAAACTAAAAGAGTCCAAGTATATTGAGCAGGTTATTGTTGTGGGAGAAGGTCAGAAATTTCCCAGTGCGTTAATAATACCTCAGTTCGAAGCTCTAAAGGTATATTGTGATCTTAATCAGATACCAGCGAGTACACCTGATCAGATGATAAAAAATGAGAAAATCCTTGAAAAATTTTCTCAGGATGTAGAACGGTTGAATGAAGGGTTTGCTCAGTATGAAAAAGTGAAAAAGTTTAAGTTGCTGACAAAACCTTTCACTATCGAATCCGGGGAGTTAACGCCTACTCTGAAGCTGAAACGAAAGGTAATTCTTGAAAGATATAAGGCTTTGATTGATAGTATGTATGCCTAAAAAAGAAGAGCGGCCGTCGGCCGCTCTTCTTTTTTTATTCAGGATTCAATTGATCAGCTCTTTTTCTCCATATCACGTAGAAAGGTAAACCAGTGGCCATTAATAACAACCCAATTATCGCTTCGGAGGTACGATTCATCAGTGTATTTACGACCAGAAAAGCACAGAAAACCAGAAAAATGGCTGGAACAATGGGGTAACCAATGACCTTATAAGGTCTTACAACATCGGGCATTTTTCGGCGTAAAATGAAAACACCCAGGGTCGTTGCTCCGTAAAAAATGAAGGAAGCAAAAATGAGCATATCCGTTAATTGATCGAATGTACCAGATAAAATCAATATGGATGACCAGACTCCCTGAATCCATAAAGCCCGCGAAGGGGTATCGAACCTGGGATGAATGTAATTGGCAGCTTTAAAGAATAGCCCGTCTTTGGCCATGGCGTAAAAGAGCCGTGAAGCCATCAGAATAGTACTGCTGCTACAATTAAACGTAGTAACCAGAATAAGCAGGGAAATGGCAAGCCCACCCCCATTCCCCAGAAAACGCTTCACGGCAAATACTGCTGCAATACCATTTTGAGATTGATGTACATGAATAATTTCATCAATGGGCATAACATAGAAATACACGAAATTCATTAGCAGGTAAATCGTCATAATGACTAATGTGCCAATTGTCAGGGCCCAAGGAAGATTTTTCTGCGGATTTCGAATTTCTCCACCAATAAAACCCAGGTTATTCCAACCTTCATAAGCCCAAAAGGCACTCAAACATGCCAAAGCCATAGCACTTAATAAGGTCGTTCCTGACATTTTTTCGGCATCAAAATGAATAGAAGGCTGTTGAATATTCGCCCAGCTACCTGTTTCTGAAAAAAGCCCCAGAATAATAATAATTAACATTGCCGAAATCATCGTCACGGTTAATATGCTACTAATGGCTTCGCCCATTTTCAGGCCTCGGGCATTTAAGAAGGTCAGAAATAGTACCAGAGCAATGGCTACGGCCTTTACACTGAGGTTATCGAAGGGGTGTAATCCTAATAAAGTAATAGAAGCCAGAGATTCTGGGGTATCTGGAAAGGTAATAAGCGAGCCTAACGATTGGGCGAATACGTAAGCAATAGAGGCAATGGAAGCCGTGCGAATAACGGCGAAGTTGGTCCAGCCCAGTAGAAAGGCAAAAAAACGGTTATAAATAGTTCGGAAATAAACGTATTCCCCTCCCGAATCTACCAGCATACTGGCTACTTCAGCATTACTGAGTGTACCCGCTAAACTAATTAAACCAGCAATAAGCCAGGCGGCCAGTACCAGACCAGGAGATTGCAGCTCTGCTGACATTGGTGCCACTTTCTTGAAAACACCCGTTCCGATGACGGCACTGATAACAAAAACGATTCCGGAGACCAGACCAACGGAGCGTCGGAGATGACCTTGATTTTCGGACATAGCAATAAGGTTAAAACAATGGTTAAGAGAAGGAAAATACTTCTTACTTGGAAAGATACTAGAAAGAAGTCAGCTTCGCGAACCAATCACCGAAAGTTTAGATATCCATAAATTCCCAAAAATCAGGGTAACTTTGTCTTTTACTAGCAAAAAGAATGGCTCTTACTTCACTAACGGCTATCTCACCAGTGGATGGCCGCTACCGCCGAACGGCTGAATCATTAGCTCCTTATTTCTCGGAATTTGGATTAATCTATTACCGGGTTCGTATCGAGATTGAGTACTTTATTGCCTTGTGTGAGCTACCACTGCCCCAATTGGCTAATTTCGACGCAGCTTTATTTTCAACCCTACGGGCTATTTATACCGACTTCTCAGAAGCAGATGCTTTACGAGTTAAGGAGATTGAGAAGACCACGAATCATGATGTGAAAGCGGTTGAGTATTTCATTAAGGAGAAACTCAAAGACCTTTACATCGAAGAATATCTGGAATTTATTCACTTTGGTTTGACCTCGCAGGATGTAAATAATACGGCAATCCCACTCTCTTTAAAAGAAGCAATGGAAGGGGTTATCTACCCGGCTTTGCAGGAAATTGTGAATAAATTAAAGGGTTTTGCTACCAATTGGCAGGATATCGCTTTGCTTGCTCGCACCCACGGCCAACCGGCCTCGCCCACTCGCCTGGGAAAAGAAATGCTGGTGTTTGTAGAGCGGCTCGAACAACAGATTACGCCACTTAAGGCAATTCCATATGCGGCTAAATTTGGTGGAGCTACGGGTAATTTTAATGCACACGTGGTGGCTTATCCTTCGTACGACTGGCCGGTATTTGGTAATCAGTTTGTAAGTGCATTAGGCTTAACTCGCAGCAGGTATACCACTCAGATTGAGCATTATGATCATCTGGCGGCATTGCTAGATAATTTAAAACGAATCAATACCATTCTGATTGATTATGCCCGGGATGTTTGGACCTATGTTTCCATGAATTATTTCAAGCAGAAAATCAAAGCGGGTGAGGTAGGTTCTTCGGCCATGCCGCATAAAGTTAACCCGATCGACTTTGAAAATGCGGAAGGTAACTTAGGAATTGCAAATGCCTTATATGAACATCTTTCAGCGAAGCTTCCAATCTCTCGGCTGCAACGTGATTTAACGGATTCGACCGTATTACGTAACTTGGGAGTTCCCATTGCTCATACCCTGATCGCCATTAAATCCTTACTTCGTGGTATGGATAAGCTGGAATTAAATCAGGCAGCAATTGATGCTGATCTGGAAGCTAACTGGGCGGTGGTAGCAGAAGCCATTCAGACGGTGCTTCGTCGTGAAAGTTATCCACAACCTTATGAAGCTTTGAAAGCTCTTACCCGAAAGAACGAGGTCATCAGTTCAAAGACTATTTCGGAGTTTATTGAAACTTTAGATGTTTCAGAAGTGATAAAAGCTGAATTAAGAACCATTTCACCTTTTAATTACCTTGGTGTGCTTGAATAGGCCAAAGAATAGCCTTTAGTTCATTTTGAATGATAGAATTTAAATGGCAAGAAAATAGCAGATAACTAGTTGATAACCAAAGAGTAAAACACATATTTATACCCGAAAACAGGCTCTGAGATTTTTATAGATTCAAAAACCTGTATAACGGGAAGGCTATAAAGCATTCTCAAGACTATAAAATTGGGCCCCTGACGGACTTATTCTCCGTCAGGGTTTTATTTTTGAAGTATGAAGATTTTACATACGGCTGACTGGCATTTGGGAAAACGTTTATACCAAACGGATTTACTTGAAGATAGTCGCCAATTTGTTAAGTGGTTGCTGGCATTGCTGGAAGAACGCCAGATAGATGTCTTATTAGTGGCGGGTGATGTTTTTGATACGACCAATCCTTCCCCAGAAGCCATCCAGATTTATTTTGATTTTTTGAAGGGACTGGTTGCTCTGAACTGTCAGGTAATCATTACAGGAGGCAACCATGATTCTCCGGCGGTGCTTAATGGCCCTAGGCACCTTTTGCGGCTATTGAACATACACGTCATTGGCGGAGCTTGTGAAGATTGTCTGGAGGAGGTTCTTCCCCTACTCGATCGTCAGAAAAATCTACAGGGAGTTATCTGTGCCGTTCCTTTCCTTCGGGATCGAGATCTGAAGCGTTCGGTTGAAGGTGAAAACTTTGAAACGCGTAGGCTAGCCGTTCGGGCGGGTATCCAGCGAAGATATGAACAGGTTTATCAACACGGGCGAGCAACGTATGCCAATGTACCCGTATTGGGTATGGGGCATTTATTTGTTAACGGCTCGTTACCTTCTGATAATGACGATAAATTGCACCATATCGGAACCCTCGATTTATTCGAAGCAAACTTATTTCCCAGCTTTGATTATTTGGCTCTGGGGCATATCCACCGTCCTCAAATGATTGCAAAGCAAGAGAATATTCGGTATTCGGGCTCACCTATAGCTCTTAGTTTTAGTGAAAGACTAGATGAAAAAATAGTTGTATTACTCGAATTAAAGAATAATCAAGTTATTGATATTCAGGAAATTAATGTTCCTAAATTTAGGCAGTTACGTCGCATTACCGGGTCATTTACTGAGGTTGAAAAACGCATTCAGGCGTATACCCATACCAATAGCTTAAAAACCTTAGTTGAAATAGAGATTCAGGAAGAGCACCGCGATCCGATGTTGATAGATGTAGCAAAAGCTTATTTTCTGAATTTTTCACATCCGCACATGTTTGTTTTAAACTGGCGATTCCGTTTTGAGCAGCAACTTAAAGCTACAGAAGAATTGTTTGGTGAAACGACCCAGTTAACGGAGTTAAGGCCACGTGACGTGTTCGAACAGTGGCTAAGTGAAAATGCTGATAATGAAGAATCAAAAATATTATTATCAGAAGCATTTGAAGAACTATTAAATCAGACGAACTCATAAGAAAGCGATCAGCGGAGGACTATGCGTATATTAAAAATTGCTTTCGAGAATATAAACTCATTAAGAGGTAGTCATACGATTGATTTCCAGAAAGAAAAGGCATTTATTGGCTCCAATCTCTTTGCTATAACGGGCCCGACCGGAGCTGGAAAAACGACTATTCTTGATGTGATCACACTGGCATTATACCATCGTACCCCTCGACTGGGAGAGGTTAGTACCAATATGCTGGATAAACTGGGAGGAATCTTAACCCGTGATACAAATGCTGCTCAGGCCGAAGTAACCTTTTCTACACCTAAGGGTATCTTTCGTGCAATGTGGGGACTACAGCGAGAGGTCATATCAAGAGGAGCTAATAAAGGACAATTCCGGCTGGAAGAATATTCGGAAATAGTTGACCTTCAAAAAGATACCATCATCGCTTCCAAGAAGAAGAAAGAAGTTCAGGAAGAAATTAAGAAACGAATCGGGTTGGATTATGAACAGTTTGTTAAAGCTATTTTATTATCTCAGGGAGATTTCGCGGCTTTTTTAAAAGCAAAACGAGAGGAACGAGCCGAGCTGCTAGAGCGGATCACCGGAACCGAAATTTATCGGCGACTAGGAATGGAAGCCTATGCTCGCTGGAATGATGGGTATAAACAGGAAATTGAAAAAAAACAGCAAAGCCTTGATTTACAGAAAATTATCTCAGAAGAAGATGTAAAAGGTTATCAGGACGCGATTCTTGAATACGAAGAATTATGCCGTAAGGCCGAAGCTGGCCGAACGTTGTTAGAAAAGCAGTTACAGCGAAAAATCCGGATTGATGAAATCTGGAAAACACTTGAAAAAATCCAGAAAAACGAATGGCCCACCTGGCAGGCAGCCCAAAGTCAGTTTGATGAACAATATATACCTCGCTTAAATCGGCACGAAGCAGCCCAAACGTTTACTCAGCAATTAACCAACTATCAGCTTCAACATCAGCAAATACAAACCACTACTACACAGGTAGAACGCTTACTGAAAGAACAACAGGCAGCCCAAACCAACCGGGCACAGCTTTTAAATGAAATAGCTCGTTTGGTAGGTGAATTAGTGAGTGATCAATCGGCTCAGGGGGCTATTGAACGGTTTCGGGAAAAAGTTAATACGCTGATTCACTCCCGACAAGAAGTAACTCAGCAATGGGTATTAGCGAAAGAACAAGCGGAATATTGGTTAGGGAAAACCGAACATACGGAGCTGGTTTCATGCTGGAAACGGGAGGCTTATGCGAATTGTTTGTTGATTTCGCGGGATGCCTGGAAAGAAATGCAAAGGCGTCAGGGAGAGCTCCGGGAACGGTATCAGCTTACGGCGGATTCGAATCTGCCTGATTTACGCCAGCATACTCAGAACAAACGAG
Source organism: Siphonobacter sp. (assembly GCA_047605205.1). Taxonomy (GTDB): domain Bacteria; phylum Bacteroidota; class Bacteroidia; order Cytophagales; family Spirosomataceae; genus Siphonobacter. Next base: position 30,586 of record JASGGE010000006.1, on the reverse strand, counting down.
AGGCATTACAGCAACTGGAAAACCTGGTTCGTCAATATGAAATCGTTCGTAAACGGCAGACGGATTATGTTCGCCAGATTGTAGAAGAACGTAAAAAGCTAACCCAGTTTGAACCCGTTTTAGCCCAGGCAAAACGTAAAGTTATTGAAGCTAAAAACCTGGTTCAAATTGCTCAGGAAGAACAACTTGGCTTCATTCGAGAAACAGCCATTCCGCGTTTGAAAAGTGAACTGAAAACAGATGAAGCCTGTCCGGTCTGTGGTTCATTAGAGCATCCGGCTTTACACACGGATGCCGCAGAAGGACATTTTAGCATTGAACAATATTTACAGGAGCTAGCTAACTTAAAAGCTCGGTTTGAAGCTCGTGAGCGTAGTTTTTCAAATGCGGAAAACGAACTGCGTCATTTAGAAAGCACAATCAAGGCCGTTGAAGCGACGGTTTCTACGTTAGAACGAGAAAAAGAAAATGCCCAAATGGATATAGTACCCATTGCTGATGGGGTTAAAATGTGGAAAACTCAGTTAAATGTGGATAAGATTGGCAGGTCAGATGAAGTGAAAGCCTGGTTGCTAACCGAAACCGAGCGATTCAATCATTTAGAAGAACTGATTTTATTACAGGAACGCAGTGAAAGTCTGGCTCATTTTGGGAAATATTTAAAAAAAGGACTTGATTTTTTCCAGAAACAGGAGGAATACAATCAAGAGCTTCGGAAACTATATCCCAGGGAAAGCAAGTATTTAGCAACGGAATGCGATGAGCTGTTACGCAAGCTGGTATTAAAAACCTACTCTCCGACTCAGTATGAACCAGAAAAAATAGAGTATACAAACCGCCTGCTAGAACAAAAAGGTGTATTTGAACAGCTTGAGAAACAACTTAGAAAGGAATTATTAATGGCTGGTTTTCAGGAGATTGATCACGCTAAAGCAGCCTTACTATCAGCCGAGGTGCATAAATCACTAACGGAACAAAAAGAACAGTTACAAAAACGAAAAACCCAGCTGGAAACGCAAATTGATAATCTGACCAGGGAAGTAGAAGAATTGCTGAAGGGAGATGATTCAGATTTGGCAATGGATATGTTGCGAAGCCGGATTAACGACTATCGGGTGGACGAACGGGAATATTTGCAAAAAATGGGTGGCTGGAAACAGGCCTTAATCGAAAATGAAACCAGTCGACTAGAACACGCCAAAAGCCTTGAAGAAATTACTATTTTAGAAAAACAGTATAAAAAATGGCGGTTACTCTCAGAAACTTTGGGAGATCGGGAAGGAAAAAAATTTAATCAGTTTGCTCAAAAACTAACGCTGGCCAATCTGGTCCGTTCGGCCAATAGTCGGTTAAAAGATTTATCAGAACGTTATTTATTACTGCCGCCTGAAGGAGAAGAAGAGAACCTTTGGGTATTAGATCGAAATTTTGATGAACGCCGGGCTGTAGCGACACTTTCTGGCGGGGAAACCTTTCTGGTAAGCCTGGCTTTAGCATTAGGCCTTAGCGATATGGTTTCTAAAAATGTAAAAATTGAAAGTTTATTTATTGACGAAGGCTTTGGTACACTGGATCCTGATACACTCGAAGTAGCTCTTAATACGCTGGAACGATTGCAGGCAGAATCAAACCGGATGATTGGAATAATCTCACACGTAGAAGCTTTGAAAGACCGCATTACGACTCAAATTCGCCTTAGTAAAGATGCCAGCGGTTTTAGTATGATGGATATTATTGGTTAACCTTTCGGAAAGTAATGAGTCTGCTTTCGAGTTCCCTGTAAAAGATCAATCGCAGTAACTTCAAAAATAATTCTTTCCCTTCATAGATTGAAATAGACGACGTTCCATTTCAAAAATAAAATAAGCGTATTACCCTAAAGCAGTTCGTTTGGTATTATATTATCCCATTTTGGAATCATTAGGCTTTTGTTAGTTTAGATACTGTTTTAACAAGGGCTGTTTCGAAGAAACAGTAGTCCATTTTTCATTTCCGGGCAATGCGTATCGCTTGTTTCGGAAACACTTCATTTGTTTGTAAACGCACCCGTTTTTGATAGAGGCACCGTTCTTGTCTGTGCCTTATAATCAAACAATCCCCAAAAAACGCTCCTGTCATTTAAGTGAAGCCCCTTACTATAAAAAATAGAAAAGGGTATGTATAAAGGTTTTTATTCCAGGAACAGGTTTGATAAGGGTATTAGGAAAAGATAAAACAGGTTAAAAATAAATTAAAAAAAAGGGTGTTTAATCTTAGAAAACAAAACATAAAACGGTTTATATAATTTGAAAACGATATAAAAAGTTAGTAATTATTTATTAACAGATTAGGTACGAGCTAGCAACGTTTTTTAGTGATTCTTACAGGCTAAAAATGGGTACAAGGGCAATTGACATATGTGTATTACAAGTGTCCTAGTTAAATTAAACAAAAGCTTAAAAGCTCCTTCCTGTTTAATGGAATAAGGGGATGAAGTTTATAAAAAATTTAACCCCAAACTATAAATAATACACGCTAGTATGAAACTGAAAGGACTGGCTTTGGGGCTAGTGATAGTTACGGCCGTTTCAGGGTATGCCCAAAGTCCTTATTCTTTTCGAAGAACATTGCAACGGGTAAGAGAATCGAATCCATCTCTTCGTATTCAAAGCTTTGATATTGAAGCCACCCGAGCCGATGAAACAACAGCCGGACTTCGGAGTAATCCTATTTTAAATAACCAGACCATGATGCAGGTATCTCCTAATCATTTACCGGATGGAGGGGGCTATCTGACGCGGCAAAACCGGCAATTCTGGCTACAGGTTACCAAAGAATTTGACATTTATGGAAAGCGTGACCGGCGAGTAAAGTATGCCAGAGAAATCACGAGGCTGTCGGAGAATAATTTGCGTGAAACCACCCGGACGGTTCTACGTGATGCCGCTATAAGCTGGCTGGATGCCTGGTATGCCTATACTAAAGTTGATTTGCTTCAGCAAACTCAAGTGAATCTGGACAGTCTGGTGCTGTTAAACCGGGTAAGACTTCGGAATCAGGTAATTCCAACTACCGAACTAACCCGTACGGAAGTATTGGCAGAACAAAACACCTTGCAAATTCGTACGGCTCGTCAGGAATATGTAAATCAGCTTACCGAATTAAAACTACAGCTCGGGCAGGCGGATAGTATACAGATTGACGTGACAGATCCGGTAGTATCTGCTTTTGGTGAGGACAGCCTGATGCGTTTTGCTCTTGATCAGCGTTCGGACTTGGTTGCTGCGAAAAGTACACTGGAGGCCGCTTATCGAAATACAGAATTACAGAAAGTATTAGGAAAGCCATCTAATGAAATGGGGGCTATATGGAACCCACAGAATGCCATTCCCTATGCCGGGGTTTTCCTAACGTTTGAGTTGCCAGTATATAGTCGAAATCAGGGGGAGATTCAGAAATCAAGAATTTTGCAGCAACAGGCTCAGGATCAGATAACATTCACTGAAAAACGGATAAATACAGAGCTTCGAACATCGCTAGAAGCCTTCAAAAATCACCGGCAAACCTTACAGCGGTATCAACAGGTATTGCAACAGTCAGATAAAGTGCTTGCGTCTGTTCGCTATGCGTACCTGAAAGGAGCTACAACACTGGTTGATTATCTGGAAGCTCAACGTGGTTGGTTTGATACCCGGCGAACCTATTACGATGCCCTGTATGAGTACCGGAAAAGCTTCGTTAATGTGTTCTATACATCTGGTCTAATTTCTCAATGGTAATGAATATAAAATGTATCGTATTCGCTTTTTTAGTCAGTTTAATCAGCTGCCAGAAAAAGGAAAAAAAAGCCCCGCCAGCACTGTTACGCCCGGAAGTTCAGCAGGACGGTAAAGTAATGAGTATGCCCAATGATGCGATCGCGGCTGATTTTAAGACGATTAAGGTGTCTAGTCGGAATTTAGTGGCTGACTTTGAAGCACCCGCTCAGGTAGCGGCTACGGTGATCCCTTCAAAGGAAAACCCTTCTCAAAACCTGGTGTTGTTTAATGATGCAGCACTAGCCTCAGAATATACCCAGTTACTCCAGCATCGGATTAATATCCGCACCCTTGAGGTAAGTTTAGCGAGGGCAAAAGATCTGGCTGCAAACGGAGCCGGAACCGGACGGGATGTATTGGAAGCATCCACACAACTGGAAAATGAAAAAGCCAGCCTGATCGAGCATGAAGCTAATCTGGAAATGGGTGGGTTTCCGGCTGATTTACTAATGAAAGCAAGAACCCAAACGGCCTGGGTAGTGTGCGAAGTACCTGAAAGTGAATTAGCCCGTGTAAAGAAAGGCCAATCATGTAAGCTGAAATTTACAGCATATCCAAACCATACTTTCAATGGCGTTTTACAGGCCATAAATGAAATAGCCGATGTACAGACCCGTATGATTAAGCTTCGTATTCTGGTTCAAAATGCGGGCGGTCAGTTAAAGGCAGGAATGTTCGCAACGGTTCAGTTTGGTATTGCAGAAGGTAATTTCTTATCCGTTCCTCAATCTTCTGTTGTGACGATACAAGGGAAAGACTATGTATTCGTAAAAACGGCCGCTCGTATTTTCGAACGTCGGGCCGTTACAACCGGTCAACAAACCACAAATGACATTATCGTTTTTACGGGTTTGAAATCTGGTGAAGAAGTAGTGACTGAAAATGCCATGCAACTGAAGGGAATCAGTTTTGGCTTCTAAATCCGTCTTTCATGTTACAGGCACAAATTATACTCGACAAAGATGAGATGGATGAAAACGGCCAGCCTCTCTACCTGACCATTTTACAGTGGATGGTTCAGCACAATCTGGTAACTGCTACGGTTTTTGAAGGAATCAGTGGAATCAGTGCAAGTCACCGCATTACACGCCCCGGAGCACTATTTTCTTTTGACGAACCGCCTGTTTTAATTCTGTTTGAAGACGAAGATGAAAAAGTTCGGGCCGCTTTGCGGGAAATAAGAACGTTTAGTCCGACAGCTTTCATCATTGCGTACGAAGTTGAAACTTTCTAACTCCCATGATTCGCAGTTTATTATTATTTTCACTCAAGAATCGGTGGGTAGTGATTGCCCTGGCAATAGCCATGATGGGGCTTGGTTACTGGTGCTTCCGTTTATTAAAAATTGAAGCTTATCCAGACATTGCGGATACCAACGTTATTGTCATTGCCCAATATAATGGTCGTGCTGCTGAAGAAGTAGAACAACAGGTAACCATTCCGATTGAACGGGCTCTGAATAATACCCCCCACGTGACCGACCGTCGGTCACGGACCATTTTCGGTTTGTCGGTTGTTCAGCTAAATTTTGACGAAACCGTTACGGACTATTTTGCCCGGCAACAAGTGTTGGAACGCTTACAGGATGCGGAATTACCAGATGGCGTAACAACGGAACTAGCTCCATTAACTACGGCTGTCGGAGAAATTTATCGCTATGTAGTGGAAGCCCCACCTACCTATACGCCTATGCAACTCCGCGATTTACAGGATTGGCGGATTGTTCCACAGCTACTTCAAGTACCGGGCATTGCGGATGTAGTGACTTTTGGAGGCCCTTTGAAAGAATTTCATATCCTGGCAGATCCGGCTAAACTTCGTAAGTATGGGTTAAGTTTACCCATCTTAATGGATGCGGTTGAGAAAAATAATCAGAATACAGGAGGAAATATAATTGCCCGGGGCGGTCAGGGCTTTGCCGTCCGTGGATTAGGGGCCTTAAAAACCACAAAAGACATTGAAAACATTGTCCTTACGGCCATTCAGGGGGTTCCTGTATTTCTGAAAGATGTAGCTAGCGTAGAAATTGCTCCGCCTGCACCATCAGGTATTCTGGGTTATAATGTTCCTGATGCTAAACTAGACATTACGGGTTCTACAGAAGGTGTAGTTGTATTACGGAGAGGTGAAAACCCGAGTGAAACGCTTAAACTGCTCAAGGAAAAAATTGAAGAATTAGAAACGCGTACGCTCCCCAAAGGAGTAACGCTACGCGTATTGTATGATCGGAGTTTCCTCATTGACCATTCCCTAGAAACGGTGGCTCATACCCTTTTCGAAGGTATTTCAATCGTTATTGTTCTATTGGTTCTCTTTCTGGGCAGTTTTCGGGCCGCTTTAGTCGTAACCATTACCATTCCGTTTTCACTTCTTTTTGCGTTCATGCTCATGAAGATTGCAGGAATACCCGCCAACCTGTTATCTCTGGGAGCTATTGACTTTGGTATTATTGTGGATGGAGCTTGTGTAATGGTAGAACACCTGGTGCGACGATACCAAACAGCGACTCTGGAAGAAAAACGCCGGGGAATTGTGCCCTTAACGTTATCAGCAGCTCAGGAAGTCGGACGGGAAATATTCTTTTCTGTAACCATTATCATTCTGGCGTATTTACCCATTCTACTGATGCAACGAGTAGAAGGGAAACTGTTCAGACCAATGGCCTTAACTCTGGCCTTTGCCGTGGTTGGTTCCATGTTAGCGGCCCTGACGTTTATTCCCGTATTGGTTTCGTTTGCTTTCAAAAAGGTCTTAAAAACAGATACTGAGCCTCATAAGGAACATAAAAACAGTATCCTCAGGCCCTTTGAAATTGCCTATGCCTGGCTACTAACCAAGTTACTCAAAGGCCCGCGGCTTGTGTTAACCATTGGGTTTGTAATCGTATCAGGAATGATCGGGATGGGTGCCCGATTAGGATCTGAATTTTTGCCTGAGTTAGATGAAGGATCTATTTTCTTACGATCTTTTATGCCTTCTGGCGTAACCATTCAGGAGAATGCGAAAATCGCTCCACAGATTCGGAAAATCATTGCTAAAAACTATCCGGTTGATTTCGTCATTACTCAAACTGGGCGGAATGATACCGGAACAGATCCCTTCCCCCCTAACCGAACTGAAATTTTGGTGGGTTTGAAGGATTATTCTACCTGGACAGACACACTCAGTAAAAAAGAGCTGGTAGCTTGTATCCAGAATGAATTGCAGAATGCTTTCCCAGGATCATTTTTTTCGTCTGGTCAGCCTATTATCGACCAGGTAATGGAAATTGTAACCGGTTCCGCCGCAGATTTGGCTATTTCAGTCGTTGGCAATGACCTGGATTTATTACGCTCAAAAGCGGATAGTATTGCGGCTATTGTCCGTAAAACCCAAGGAGCAAATGCTGTAAATATCGAACAGGAAGGCCCGCAAGATCAGTTATCTATTCAAATTAATCGGGAAGCGGCTGCCCGGTATGGGGTAAATGTGGCGGATGTCGAGACCATGATTGAAGCAGCAGTAGGTGGAAAAGCCCTCGGAACGATTTACGAGGAAGATCGCCGGTATGATTTAGTCGTTCGATTTACTCCTGAAAGCCGTAATTCTATTGATGCTATTCGGGAGCTTCAGGTACCTACTCCGGCAGGAGCCATGATCCCCATGAGCGAATTGGCGGATATTCGCTATGTACAGGGACAAACCAATATCTATCGAATTGATAGCAAACGAATGGCTACCGTACGGACGAACATACGCGGACGCGATCAGGGGGGCTTTGTGAAGGAAATTCAAGAAAAAATCAGACGTCAGGTGCCTATTCCGCAAGGGTATGAAGTGGTATACGGGGGGCAGTACGAAAACCTGGAGCGAGCCGGCGGACAACTCTTGTTCACCATTCCTCTGACCGTTCTGGTGGTATTCTTATTCCTGTATATTTTGTTTCGAAACTTTAGAGATACCCTTCTTACCCTAACCTGTATCCTTTTTGCTTTAGGTGGGGGTATTACCGCTTTACTTTTACGGGGTTATAACTTCAATGTATCAGCAGGAGTTGGCTTCGTTTCGATTTTCGGGATCTCCGTTATGGCTGGGGTATTGCTGGTTTCGGCTCTGAATCGGGCAAAATCTTCTGGAATGGAATTGTATAAAAGTGTGTATGACGTGTCAAGAGAACAACTCCGGGCTATTATGGCTATTATGGTAGTTGCGATTATTGGTCTGGTGCCAGCGGCTACTTCATCAGGAATTGGTTCAGACGTGCAGCGGCCTTTGGCAACGGTTATTATTGGTGGTTTAACGTCCACATTACTGTTTGCACCGCTTCTGATTCCACCTTTATTTTTAGTGCTGGAACAGCGGGCTGCTCGTCGGCCTAAACCTGTTAAACCCGAAACAGAAGAATTAGAGTAAATAAAAAGACGCTGGAAATTTCCAGCGTCTTTTTATTTAGCAGCAGCCCGACGTATCCGGTCGTTAATGGCTATACCCAGATCACGCTCAGGTAATAATTCTGCATAGATATGTTCTAATTGCAGGGCATCCAGCCGCCGCATAGCGGCGAACAGGTTATGAGCTGCTTCCGTAAAATTTCCCGATACGGATAAAATTTCCTGATATTTGAGCTGATAGTCTTTCTGAAAACTTAGTATCCCTACCCGGCCGCTTGCTGGAATAGTAGCAGATTTGTTCAATAAGGTTAGTGGAGTTCGCGGAGCATAATGACTTTTCAACAGCCCCGGAGCCTTAGGGTTAGAGCTCGAATGAGTGCGAACTTCTACGGGCCCAACAATGGCTTCTATGGCTTCTATGGGTGTTCCTCCTTTCCGGTATACAATTACTCGGGTATCTTCAAAACCAACGATGGTAGATTCAAGCCCTATTTCACAATCTCCACCGTCCAGGATATAAGGAATTTTATCGCCCAGTTGTTGCTCTACGTGTAATGCAGTCGTTGGACTGATATACCCAAAAGGATTAGCACTCGGAGCTGCTAACGGGAAATCCAGCTGACTTAATAAGCTACGAGTCAGCTCATGATCAGGAATCCGAATACCAACGGTATCTAATCCACTGGTAACTAAATCGGGAATAATTTCAGCCTTGGGTAATAGAAAAGTAATGGGGCCAGGCGTAAGTTTTTCAGCCAGTAAAAGAGCTTTGGCCGGAATATCACGCACAAATTCCCGAAGTCGTTCAAACGAATTTGTGTGAACAATGAGTGGATCAAATGCAGGGCGATTTTTTACGTTAAAGATATTCAGTACAGCTTCCTGATTTAGGGCATTTCCCGCTAAACCATATACGGTTTCGGTTGGAATCGCTACCAGCTCACCTGATTCCAGGTATTTTTTTGCCTGTTCAATATTCGTACCAATCATTACCTAACGCTTCATGTGCCCTGACGGCAGAAAATTAAGCTTTCTGATTCAGAGCCATTTAAATTGCAAAAATAGCTATAAAAGAATCCATCCTTTCGACAAATATGTACTCTTTTATCCGGCGGACTTCGCTACTTGATTTTAAACGAAGCCTGAATTCGATAAGCGATTTTAATTTTTTGATATTCAAGATCACTATCAGCCACTTCGGCAGCAGCCATATTTACACGAGCAGCTTTGTACATAATGGGTGCACTATAACCGTCTTCAATTTCATGAATTTCCAGTACTTCACCGAGCGTATTTCCCAAGGCTTCTACCAGGTATTTAGCCTTAGCTTTAGCATCTAACAAGGCTTTGATTTTTACTTCCTGTTTTAATTGTTCTTTCCTGGAATAATCTACCCGGTTGATGTATGTATTTGCAATACCACGAGAATCCACGTTCGAGAGTAGGTTATCCACATTATACAGCTTCGTTAGCTTCAATTGATATTGTTTACTTTCCAGAAACTGAGCAGGATTTTTCTTTTTGCCCAAACTACTTTGATACCCACTGATTCCCTGAATGGTTAGGGCATCTTTGGGGAAGCCAGCTACCTGTACGGATTGAATAAGCTCTTTTTCAAGGAGGTCAATAGTTACTTTGTCTTTCTGATTCTTTTCGTCTTTATAATATTCTTTTAATGAAATGGTGAGGTAAAATTCGTCAGGGTCTACTTGTACTTCTGAGCTGCCCGTCACGTTAATTTTTCGGATGGGTTCTTTCTCGGTAGTTTGAGCAAAAGTAAAGGTGCTGAATAATAAGGTTCCGGTAATGAAAAGGATAGTTTTCATGGCTTTTTGAATAATGGTTTCTTACTGTTTTACACCCTATGGATGCAATGGCATCAGAAACTCCATAAAGAAAGGGCGTTAAGTAATGTTAAAACAAATAATGTATTGGTAACCAGAATTAATAAAGCTTAAGGATTGAAAATAGCTACGGCAGAAGTATCAGAACAGGTTTCCAATAATTCAAGCTGGGTTTGTTTCAACACCGGATGCACAAAGTCCGGAGCAATCTCGGCTAAAGGGGCTAACGTAAACCGCCGTTGAGCAATATAAGGATGAGGAATCGTTAGGGTTGATGTCTCGTAAATTTCTGAGCCACAGTATAAGATATCAAGGTCTAGTAAACGAGCTCCCCATTTTTCTTTTCGTACACGACCCAGGGTTACTTCAATAGCTTGGGTACGTTGTAAAATCTCTAATGGTAATAAAGCAGTATGAATTAGTAATACCTGGTTCAGAAACGAGGGCTGATCGGTTAGTCCCCATGCTGCCGTTTCCCATAAGCTGGAGGCTTGTATAATAGGTCCAATATGGTCAATAATGGCTTGCCTGGCTTGCTGGAAAGTACCTTGCCGGTCACCCAGATTAGCTCCTAAAAGCAGAAACAGGTTCAAATTTTTATTCTTTAGTTTTCAATCTTCGATTTACGGTGGTCAAGTATAAGGGACGATGCAAGGCACCATTACAGACCTAACTCCCCCAGCTTTCCCGGTCCAGACTCCGGTACTGAATAGCTTCGGCTAAATGTTCAATCTTGATTTCGTCCGAATCGGCTAAGTCAGCAATGGTGCGGGCAACCCGTAAAATGCGGTCGTAGGCCCGGGCGGATAATTGTAACTTCGTCATGGCTGCTTTCAGAAGCATTTTACCTGCTTCGCTTAACAAACATACCTTTCTTACGAGTTCAGAAGGCATCATGGCATTGCAATAGATCCCCGAATTTTCGGTAAAACGTTCGGTTTGTCGTTCTCGGGCTTTTACGACTCGTTCCCGGATGGTTTCACTGGGCTCAGCCTTACGAGTTGACGATAATTGTTCAAAATTAACGGGGGTTACTTCAACGTGTAAATCAATCCGGTCTAATAAAGGGCCAGAAATACGGCTTAGGTATTTACTTACTGAGCCTGGCGGGCACGTACATTCTTTTTCCGGATGATTATAATAACCACATGGGCAGGGGTTCATACTGGCAATGAGCATGAAATTGGCGGGAAATTCAACCGCCCAGCGGGCTCTTGAAATACTAACGGTTCGCTCTTCCAGCGGTTGCCGCATCACTTCCAGAGCCGAACGTTTAAATTCTGGTAATTCATCAAGAAATAATACACCGTTATGAGCCAGTGAAATCTCACCCGGTTGCGGAACACCACCGCCTCCTACCAATGCCGCGTCTGAAATCGTGTGGTGCGGATTACGGAAGGGCCGCCGTGCTATAAGCGTTGCTTTGGTGCCCAGCTTACCCGCGACGGAATGAATTTTAGTGGTTTCTAAAGCCTCTCCTAACGATAAGGGTGGTAAGATGGTCGGTAAACGCTTGGCCAACATGGTTTTACCTGCTCCCGGAGGACCAATCATAATGACGTTATGACCACCCGCCGCCGCGATTTCCAGAGCTCGCTTAATATTTTCTTGCCCCTGAACATCTGCAAAATCGGTTTCGTATTCGTTTAACGTACTCAGGAAAAGATCACGGGTATCAGAAACAGTGGGTGAAATAGATAAGGTGTCCTTAAGAAAATCAACGGCTTCCTTCAGGTTCTCTACTCCAATCACATCCAGATTATTAACAATAGAAGCTTCGGTAGCATTTTCTCGAGGTAAAATGAAGCCTTTGTATTTATTCTTACGGGCTTCAATAGCTATGGGTAAAACGCCTTTTATCGGGCGAAGATTTCCGTCCAGTGATAATTCCCCCATGATCAGATACTGATCAAGTTCTTTTAAGTTAACCTGGCCCGAAGCATGAAGAATACAAAGAGCAATGGGGAGATCGTAGGCTGAACCTTCTTTGCGTACATCAGCCGGGGCCAGATTGATAACCGTTTTATTGCGGGGATAAAAGAAATCATAAAACTTAATGGCCGCTTCTACTCGCTGAATACTTTCTTTCACGGCACTATCGGGTAAACCTACGAGATACGTACTGTTACCTTGCCCAACGGTTACTTCTATGGTAATTGTTGTGGCGTTTACGCCATATATCGCTGCTCCAAACGTTTTCGCCAGCATTGTTTTATAGTCAGGAGAATAAGAAGGTAAAAGTATGGGGTTTTAGTCGAATGTTGTCTTAGGTATGCCTGGGGATACCCTGCAAATCAGAATAGCAGCCTGATTGTCAGTGAACTATTCAACACAAAACAGGTATAATAGTTAGTAAACGGATTAAAAACGAGCTTCCGGTAATGCAGTAACATCGTGGAACGCTGACCCATGTGTTTCACAGTGAATGCCGGAAGGATAGATAAATAAGGCCGGCGACTTTCGATGAGCGTGGATCATGAACGAGTCCTACGCTGAGGGGGCGGCGTTGACCGGATGCCTTCCGTTTTGGGGTAAAAAAGTGCCAGAGAACTTCATGATACTTTACCTGCGGATCAGTGGCAGTCTACACGAACCTTAGAATGTAAACCTACATAGGCTCGTTCTTTTTTCCTTCTTTCGTGACCATGTATATTTTGGTGTTACTGAAAGAAAAATATCAAAAAAACACCTACTCTGGAATCGAACAGTTTAATGGATCTGTTTGGCAAGCATGGAAAAATTCCTGAAAACGCTACGGACATAACTTTATTTTGGTATGCTTGCATACTAAAATAAATAGTATCTTTACAAGACCAAATTAAGTTATTTCGAGCAAAAGATTAACATTATGGAAATCATCCAGCAAATACTTTTTGTAGTAGCGATTGGGTTAACCGGTTGGATGATGATTCGACGGGTCAGGAGCATTCGCAGTACAATCCAATTAGGTAAAGCGGAGAATCTAACATATCGTCCAAAGGAACGCCTGGCTATTATGACTCGGGTAGCGTTTGGGCAGAAAAAAATGTTTGATAAGCCATTCGTCGGCATTTTGCACTTTCTGGTATACGCAGGTTTTGTGCTGATTAATCTGGAAGTGCTGGAAATAGTGCTGGATGGTGTCTTAGGAACGCACCGCTTGTTTGCTCCGTTATTGGGGGGCCTTTATGCCTATCTAATTGGTTTTTTTGAGGTATTAGCTTTAGGTGTACTCATGGCTTGTAGCATTTTCCTGGTTCGCCGGATGAGTCATCAGGTACCAAGACTAAGGGAAGACCGCCACCCGGAATTAAAGGGCTGGCCAGTGCTGGATGCCAGGATTATTCTTATTACAGAGATTGTCCTGATGATTGCCATTCTTAGTATGAATGCCGCCGACAGTACCCTGCAGGAGCGTAGCCAGGGGCATTACCCGGCCGTTGGGTCTTTTTTAATAAGCCAGTTTATTCAGCCTCTTTTTACCGGATTTGATACAACGACCTTACTGCTGATTGAGCGAGTAGCCTGGTGGTTTCATAGTATGGGCATTTTTGCTTTTGCCATATACGTTACCTACTCCAAACATCTGCACATTTTTTTGGCCTTTCCCAATACCTATTTCACCCGCCTGAAATCAAAAGGAGAAATGGAAGCTATGCCCAGCGTAACGAAAGAAGTAAAGCTCATGCTAGGGATGGCTCAGGAAGAACCCTCTACTACAGAAACAGGACGATTTGGAGCGAAGGACGTGCAGGATCTTTCCTGGAAAAACCTTATGGATGCGTACTCGTGTACGGAATGCGGGCGATGCACGTCGGTATGCCCAGCGAACATTACGGGTAAGAAACTTTCCCCCCGTAAAATCATGATGGATACTCGTGACCGTCTGGAAGACATCGGGCGGAACCTGCAGGTAAATCAGGGAGAGCGAAAGGACGACGGAAAAACCTTATTGGGTGATTATATCCAGACAGAAGAATTGAGAGCCTGTACAACCTGCCAGGCTTGTGTAGAAGCTTGTCCGATTCTGATCAATCCACTTGATATCATTCTTCAGTTACGCCGCTATCAGGTGATGGAAGAGTCCAATGCACCAGCTGCCTGGAATAACATGTTTCAAAACATGGAAAACAATCAGGCTCCCTGGAAATTTTCTCCCTCTGATCGATTTAATTGGGCGGAAAAGGTATAATGGAACGATTAGCGGTTTGTTATCGGCTTTTATATTGTAAAAATCAGACAACGGTTAACAAATAATAAACAACTATAATGGAATATAAAGTCCCAACCATGGCGGAGTTAACGGCCGCAGGTGAGTCACCCGAGATTCTGTTTTGGGTAGGCTGTGCGGGCAGTTTTGATGATCGTTATAAGCGAGTTACCATTGCTTTTGTCAAAATTCTGAACCAGGCCGGAATCAAATTTGCTGTTTTGGGTACGGAAGAAAGCTGCACGGGAGATCCGGCTCGTCGGGCAGGAAACGAATTCCTGTTTCAAATGCAGGCACTTGCTAATATAGAAGTACTGAATATGTACGGGGTAAAAAAAATCGTGACGGCCTGTCCGCACTGTTTCAATACCCTGAAAAATGAATATCCAGAGCTAGGCGGTTCTTATGAAGTTGTCCATCATTCCAGCTTTCTACAGCAACTTATCAACGAAGGCCGCCTGAAAGTAGAAGGCGGGACATTTAAAGGCAAGCGAATTACCTACCATGATTCCTGTTACTTGGGAAGAGCTAATGACGTATATGAAGCTCCCAGAACGGTGATTGCTACACTGGATGCCGACCTGGTTGAAATGAAACGTTCACGTAAAAATGGCTTATGTTGCGGAGCGGGGGGAGGACAAATGTTTAAAGAACCAGAATCCGGCAAAAAAGATATTAACATCGAACGCATCGAAGAAGCTCTTGCTACAGGAGCAGAAACGGTAGCCGTGGCCTGTCCCTTTTGCATGGTTATGATGACCGACGGGGTCAAAAACCAAGAAAAGGAAGATACGGTTCGGGTATATGATTTGGCGGAATTGATAACGCAATCCAATGGCTGGTAAGTTATTTAAAGTACAATGGATCAGGGTATAGGAATGAATAATGTAATTGATTTATTAACTTTTCTGGAGAAATTACTTTGAACGGAATCGGTTCTGCAGGCTCCGCGAATGCAGGAGCAGCCCAGCCATGTACGTTAGCGTTTTGCAGATAAACGTCTTTCCGAACGGGATGCTCGGGGGCTACTACATTATACGTTTCATTCCAGCGATTCTGACGGATTACTTCCAGAATGATTTCGACTACATCGTTACGGTGAATAAAATTGACCGGAATCTGACCAGTATTGACAGTCTTACCAATAAAGTATTTACCCGGGATACGATCATACCCTAACAAGCCACCACAGCGTAAGATGGTCAAAGGCAAAGAGCTATTTTTTAATACCTGCTCTGCCTGAACAATAGGATGGTGTACATCAACCGCATCGGTTTCCGTTACAGACCCATTCGTGTCTTTATACACAGAGGTTGAAGAAATGTGGATAACATGCCCTTTGTATGTGGATAACATGGATAAGAGGTATTGAAACTGTTTTGGGTAAAAAGGGTCTCCTTGTTTGCCTGCACGAGGTGGAATCGTGATAATCAGAACTTCGGCATCTAATAGTCCTGATAAATCACCTTCAGGTGCTGGGTTAAAGCTTAAGAGAATTGGGTTTATACCAACCTGCTTTAATGTGGATAACTTTTCGGGAGAAGTAGTCGTTCCCGTAACGTCGTAGCCTTTCAATACCAGGTACTCACCAAGTGGTAAGCCCAGCCAGCCACAGCCAATAATGCTTATTTTCATACGTAATATTTCTTCCAGCGAATATACGTTTCTACCTCTTCGGAAACCATATACCGAATGGTACGTCCGGCTTTTAATTGAGCTCGAATAAAGGTGGCCGAAATGTCTAATAAAGGAGCTTCTACGAGCCGGACATTAGGGTGTTCTTTCAATACACTGGCAGCAGCGTTAGGTCTGGGATAAACGTATAACCCAAACTCAGTCAGGATTTGCTCATAGGATTTCCAGTTGGAAAATTGTGCCAGATTATCTTCCCCAATAATTAATCGAAAGGTATGTTGTGGATGTTTCTCTCGCAGTTTCAGAAGCGTATCAATGGTGTAGCTGGGCCGGGGCATAGAAAACTCCACATCATTTACTTTCAGTTTATGGTTATTCTGAATGGCTAATTCTACGAGTTTATAACGGTCTTCCTCATGAAGAAGCTGCTTATTTTTTTTAAACGGATTTTGAGGCGATACAACAAACCAAACCTGATCCAGGTCCGTGCTTTCGGCCATTACATTCGCAACAATCAAATGACCAATATGAATAGGGTTAAACGACCCAAAGAAAAGACCAATGTTCATAAACGGGTTACAAGTTTCGGTTTACAACGTATCAACGCAATCAATTGAAAACAGAAAACCACTTTATTCTTCTGCCTGATCGAGCCAGTTTTTGGGGAGCTCTTTCGTGGCTCGAGCTCCTAAGGCTCTTATCTTTTCGGCGGTACGAATTAAATTTCCCTTTCCTTCGGATAGTTTTTTTACCGCTTCTTCGTAGGCACTATGCGATGTTTTCAGGGAGTCACCTACTTTTTGTAAATCACGGGTAAAGCCTTCAAATTTATCGTATAACTCACCACTCAGGCGAGCAATTTCAAGGGCATTTTTACTTTGCTTTTCAAACTTCCATATACTCCCAACCGTGCGTAACGTTGCCAGCAAAGTGGTAGGGCTTACCAGGACAATGCGACGTTCCCAGGCAAAGTTAAATAACTCATTATCCGATTGAATTGCCAGACTAAATGCGGGTTCAATCGGCATGAAAAGGAGAACAAATTCTGGCGTTACTAACCCCTGGGCAGTTTCATATTTTTTCTCAGCCAGTAATCGGATATGATTACGGACAGAGCCTACGTGGGCAGTAAGGTACCTCGACCGTTCCATTTCGTCATCACAACTTATGCAACGGTCATAGGCTACGAGCGAAACTTTAGAGTCAACAATTAAGTGCTTATTATCAGGTAAATAGATTACCACATCGGGGCGAATCAGGCCGTTATCCACATTCTGGGTCAATACCTGTGTAGCATATTCCTTGCCTTTGATTAAACCCGAACGTTCCAGAATTTTCTCCAGAATTACTTCTCCCCAATTTCCCTGCTGTTTGGTATCGCCTTTTAGAGCTTTGGCCAGGCTATCCGCATCCTGACTAAGTTTCAGGCTTAGATCGTGTAGCTTTCGTACTTCGGCCAATAAGCTGACTTTATCGCGAAGTTCTTCTTTATACGTCTCGTCAATTTTTCGTTCGAAGGCCTGAATTTTTTCACCCAGCGGGTTTAATAACTGACTTAAATTCAGCTGATTTTGTTCTGTAAAGCGACGTGACTTCTCTTCCAGTAAATCATTTGCCAGATGCCTGAATTGAGAAGAAAGTTCTTTCTGTTGAAAATGCAACTTGTCTTCCAGATTACGATAATCGGCTTCGAGAGCAGCGAGCTGCCGGTTTAAATCAAGCGTAAGCATTCGCTCTTTTTCCAGAAGTTCCCGGACCTGAATGAGTTCACCACGAACCGTTGTTAAGGTGTGTTCTGTTACCCGAACCTGTGTACTATTCTTCCCCTTGACTGCCAACCACGCTGCCAAGGCCCCAATAATCAACCCGACAATAAGAAAAAGAAAGTCGTTCAAGATGTGTGAAACTAAAAAGAGGTCGGTAACAGCCCCGACCTTCTATGATAACGAATGAAATCTACTAAACGGCTCCTTCTTTCAGGCGTTCGGCATTTTCAGCAATACGTAATTGTTCAATAAAATCACCAATGTCCCCATCCATTACCGCTGGAAGATTATAAACCGTATAGCCAATGCGGTGATCGGTCACCCGCGACTGTGGATAATTATAGGTTCTGATTTTATCGGATCGGTCACCCGAACCAACCATGCTTTTACGAGCTCCTGAAATTTCGGCCTGCTGTTTTTCAAGCTCCATTTCGTACAGACGCGAACGCAAAACGGTCATGGCTTTCTCAAAGTTCTTAATCTGTGACCGTTCGTCCTGACACTGCACCACCAGACCGGTAGGAAGGTGCGTAACCCGTACGGCCGAATAGGTGGTGTTAACAGACTGACCCCCTGCTCCGGAGGAACAGAAAGTATCTTTCCGAATATCATTCATGTTGATATGAACGTCTACTTCTTCAGCTTCGGGTAAAACAGCCACGGATGCCGCTGAAGTATGAATTCGCCCCTGGGTTTCGGTAGCGGGTACACGCTGTACACGGTGTACTCCTGATTCGAATTTTAGTTTTCCATATACGTCTTCACCCTGGACAGAAACAATAATTTCCTTGTACCCGCCCGAGGTACCTTCGGTATGGTCCATTACCTGAAACTGCCAGCCTTGGTTTTGTGCAAAACGCTGATACATGCGGAATAAATCACCCGCAAAGATCGCTGCTTCGTCGCCACCTGTTCCACCGCGTACTTCCAGAATGATGTTACGGCTGTCGTTAGGATCTTTCGGAATAAGTAACTCTTTCAACTCCTGTTCCAGCACTTCCTGCCGGGGTTGCAGTTCATCGATCTCAACTTTGGCTAATTCGCGGAAATCTTCATCTTTCTCAGTAGACAAAACGTCCTTCGCCGACTCGATCTGACCTAAAAGCAAGAGATATTCATCGTATTTCTGTACGATCTTTTCCAGGTCTTTATATTCTTTACTAAGGGTTTTATATCGTTTTACATCGCTGGCCACTGCTGGCTGCACGATTTGCTGAGATACTTCGTTAAATCGTTCGCGTATCGCTTCTAATTGCTCAAGCATAATAGTAGTAGGGTGGACGGGAATCTGCTCTCAAGTCGATCGGTTCTCACAAATAATCCGTACCTATTGTCATAAAATTCGCTGCAAAGATAACCAATTCAGTTTGCCTTAACCTAGAAGGAATCAAGTGTAGGAAGTGTTTATTTAGAACATACGAACTGAATCGTTCTTTTTTCTGCCAGTTATTTAAGAAATTACTGAGAACCATTGGGCTCATTCTTATGCTAGTGCCATTCCTGTATTTAGCAAGTCCCGAAAGAAAATTATTCAGAAGTAAGAGGCAGTAACAGCTTTTCACGATTTAAAGTTAGTCCGGATATTCGTCTTTCTACGTTTGATAACCCTTGGGGATCCGCCGACAAGTTGATATGCTCCGCGACTTTTCCCCGATGTTTCGCTTCCTGTGGCCGGAAGTAATTTTTACGCCACCAGCTTATGTGCTGAACAGTACTATACCTTTGCCTAAAAATCTCGAGTTATGGTAGTTTCTTTTCTTTCACTTCGCCGGCTATCCTGCCTGGTCATTAGTTTATGCTGGCTTACTCAATCCTGCGAATTTCGTCGCATGGATACTACTAAGATAAAAAGTGAAATGCAAAAGCAGGAAATAAAGCACGTTACAGCAGCCCAGTTAACCACACTTGCAACCGACTGGGGTGAGCAAATTTCAAAAGTGTTGCATACGAACGAAATCAAAGCCCTTAATACTCCTGCATTTACGGATTCACTGGCCAAACAATATGGAGCCAGAATACAGTTTGTAGCAGCAAGCCAGTTTGCCGCTCCTGCTTATGATGAAAAGACCAAAGAAGTATTAGCGGCGTATGCCTACAATGCTGAAAAAGGCCTCACTCAGGAAGATAACATTCAAAAATTAGGCGATGGAACGGAATGGCTCTATACCGTTCCGCTGCTCTGGAAGCCGACTTTCGCAAAGACAGCAGGGCTGAAAGAAAACGATTTATATGGGGTATGGACCATCCAATTTAGCCGAAAAGAATTGGTGCAGCGGGCTGATCCCAGGCAATTGGAAAAGCCTCATGAATAATGTAAGCTAGTATTGATGCCATTTTTTTCGTAATATGGTATAACAAAGTGAATAAATCTGGGGTTTAAAAACAGATCTTCTAGTATGATTTTGATAAAAATCCCTTGATAATCAATGCAGACTGGCTTCTGACCCGCTATTAGTATTAAATGGAAAATCATTCGTCTAAAAACATTCGTAATAGTCTCTCTATTGTTCGTCTTCCTATTCTTTTAGCCGTAACGCTGGCAGGTGGTATTTTAATTGGTGCTGCTTTTTTTGGGGGTAGACCCCGGTATTCAGGAGATGTTGTAAGGAATCTGAACAAATTCCGGGAAATCATGACCTGGATTGACAATGCCTACGTTGATTCCGTGAATACTGACACGCTGGTTGATTACACACTAGAGAAGATGATGACGCATCTGGATCCACATAGCGTGTACATTCCTCAAAAAGAAGTAGCAGAATCGAAAGCCGCGTTAGAATCAGGTTTTGATGGCATTGGGGTAGAATTCAATACATTCAATGATACCGTTTTTGTGATTAATGTTATTCCGGGCGGCCCCTCTGAGTTAGCGGGTATTAGGTCCGGTGACCGGCTGATTCGGGCGGACGGAATGAACCTGACCGGTAAGAAAATTGATAATAAAGCCATCTTCAGTAAACTTCGTGGAAATCGTGGCTCCGTTGTAAAGCTCGAAATTCAGCGAAGAGGTGAAAAAAATCTGTTAGCTTTTAATATAACTCGTGGCCGGATACCTTCTTTTTCCGTTTCAGCAGGCTACATGATAAATGAGCATACGGGTTATATTAAAATTGACCGGTTTGCGGAATCGACCTATACCGAATTCAAAAACAGTCTGGCGTCACTGAAAAAACAGGGAATGACCCAGCTGATGCTTGATTTACGCGGGAACGGCGGTGGCTTTAAAGATCGGGCTACGAATATTGTAGACGAACTAATCGGTGGCAATAAGCTGATTGTACGGACCGACGGGAAGAATCCTCAATTTGATGAAGAGACGTATTCAAAACGAGATGGTTTATTTGAAAAAGGTGCCGTGATTTTGCTGGTTGATGAAAACTCGGCTTCGGCTTCTGAGATTGTGGCCGGTGCTTTGCAGGATCATGACAGAGCTCTGATTGTAGGCCGGCGTACGTTCGGGAAAGGCTTAGTGCAAACGCCAGTAGATCTGACGGATGGTTCACAAATACGGATAACCGTTTCCCGGTATTATACACCCAGCGGACGCTGTATTCAAAAGCCCTATTCTATTTATGATAACGATTCGGACGATCGCTACAAACACGGCGAGCTTTTTAGTCAGGATAGTATAAAATTCGACAAAAAACAGGCATTTAAAACGGATGAAGGGCGGACGGTATATGGTGGAGGTGGAATAATCCCTGATGTATTTGTAGGGGCAGATACCACCTACCGTACGAAGTACCTGTATCAGTTAATTGGTAAAAATATTGTGGCTGAATATGCCTTTCGATATGCGTTAAACCACAAGAATCAACTTAACAAAGACTCGTTTGAGCATTATCTGACGGGTTTTAAGGTAACAGACAGCATGTTGGCTGATATTACCGCAATGGCATCTGCTTCTGGAATAGCCAGGAATGAGTCGCAGTGGAATCGTTCTAAGGAATATGTACGTAATCAAACCAAAGCCCTGATTGCTAGCTATGTATGGGAAACGCGGTCTTCTATGGCCGGCTTACGGAATGAGCTCTACGAAACCCTGAATTCAACAGACCTAACCTACCAGAAAGCCCTTTCGTATTTCCCTCAGGCTGACCAGATGGCTCGCCGACAGCAATAAAATAAGGAATAAGCCAGATAATATTGGAGAGAGTCCGGTAAAGGGCTCTCTCTTTTTTGCCATAAGTCGGAACCTTTCAAAACATCAAAATAGTAATTTGCTTGTTACTCCTATACCTTTGCAGCAGAAAAATGGGCAACCCACGGTGCCTAACTACAATGGGAGTTATAAAGAAATTAGCGAGTGATACCGCATTATACGGAGTAAGTAGCATTCTGGGCCGTGTAATTGGGTATTTGCTTATCCCTCTTCATACCGCAGTTTTTTCTTCTGCGTTAATGGAAGAACAGATTACCTACTATAGTTGGGTAGCTATGCTAAACGTGATTTACGTATTTGGCATGGAAACGACCTTTTTTCGTTTCGCAACTCGCGAAAAAGACCGTTTTCAGGAGTATTATAATCTATCTATTTCGGCTATCCTGATTTTAAGCCTGATCTGTTCCGGTACCATTATTGCTTTTTCCCCGGCGATTGCTTCGGGATTAGGTCACTCCGGAAGAGGGCAACTGATTATCTGGCTGGCGATCGTCATGATTGTAGATGCCGTTACGTCAATTCCTTATGCCCGTATCCGTCTGGAAAAACGGCCTCGCAAGTTTGTAGCCATCCGAATCGCTAACATCGCTCTTAACGTCGGGCTGAACTTCTATTTTCTTTGGTTTTGCCGCAATATTCACGAAGGCCATTTTTTCCCCGGTCTAAAGGGAACCTGGTTGTTTAATTATAATCCTTCTCTGGGAGTAGGCTATATTATTTTTGCCAATCTGGTAGCGAATGTAGCCACCATACCAATGCTTTGGAGTGAGTTTAAAGAATATTCCTTTCGTTGGGATTGGCGAGCTTTTAAGCCCATGTGGATTTACGCTTATCCAATCCTGATCGTTGGTTTTGCCGGTAACTTTAACCAGCTTTTCGATCGTTTGGTGCTAAAAGAATGGTTACCTGAAAACTTCTACCCTAACAGAACCTCGCCGGAAGCCCTGGGTATTTACGGTAACGTTTACAAGCTTTCCATTTTTATGAGCCTGGTTGTGCAGGCATTTCGCTATGCAGCAGAGCCTTTCTTTTTTTCGAAGGCAGAAGACAAAAATGCTCCGGAAGTTTTCGCTGATGTGATGAAGTGGTTTATCATCGCAGCCGTGATGATCTGGGTGGGGGTATCCCTGAATCTGGATATTATTTCTGTCCTGTTTTTACGGCGACCCGAATATTGGGAGGGGTTAAGGGTAGTACCCATTCTGTTATTAGCTAATTTATTTCTGGGCGTTTATTATAACCTGACCGTCTGGTTCAAGTTATCAGACCGCACTCAGTTTGGCTCGTATCTAACCTTTCTAGGAGCAATGGTTACACTGATTGGTAACTTTTTCCTGATTCCAATACTAGGGTATATGGGGTGTGCCATTGCTTTTCTTCTATCGTGTATTGCCATGACGCTTGGCTGTTATTGGCTTGGTGAAAAATATTTTCCTATTCCCTATCAAATTTCTTCAGCCCTGGGTTACATTCTGTCGGGTGGAATAGTAATAGCAATAAGTTCTTATCTGACGATTGAAGATCTCTGGATTTCGGTTCCGTTTCATTGCTTAATTTTTGTACTATTTTTACTAGGTGCTTTAATGACCGAACGGAATTTTTTACCTGCATCTCTTCGAAATAAATTAAAATTTATACCCTAGCGGTAGAAAAGTAAGTCGATTTTTTTAAAAAGTTGTTCTATTTTTACAAAGCTTAACAAAAAGATAATTCACTTGTAAAACACTGTATTATTAAAAGAATATTTGGACTTTACCTAGATAGACAGATCAAATAATTCTTAAAATTTGTTAAATTTTGTTAAAACTTGTTCTGGTTAGCCCCCCTAAGTACTTTTAGAACTTTGTTAATTAATATCAACGAATTATTTTTGGCACAAAATAAATCTTAAAAATCTACGGACAGGAGATACAACATGAAGCACAGCTCTACGTTAACTAAACTGGAAATTCAATGGCCAAAGTCCAATTTAGCGACAGTGAGCTGGTATCGCTATATATCCGTGGAAACGAACGTGCTTTCGAACATTTAGTAAATAAATACAAGTCGAAAGTTTATACAACTATTTACCTGATCGTAAAAGATCAGTACGTTGCCGAAGACTTAACGCAGGATACGTTCATAAAAGCAGTGGACACCCTACAGTCGGGCAAGTACAACGAAGAAGGTAAATTCCTCCCCTGGATTATCCGTATCGCTCACAATCTCGCTATTGATTTTTTCCGCCGAGAGAGACGCTATCCCGAAGTGGTTTTTGAGGACGGTAGTAATGTATTTAATACACTTGATTTTTCGGATGATTCGATTGAAACGATTACCATCCGAAAAGAGACGTATGAATACTTGCGGGAGCTCATTACACGCTTGCCCGAACCGCAACGTGAGGTGCTGGTAATGCGGCATTACGAAGATATGAGCTTCCAGGAAATTGCCGATGCCACGGGTGTAAGTATCAATACTGCTTTGGGCCGTATGCGTTATGCTCTCATCAATTTGAGAAAAATGATGAGTCAACATACCAGCAGTAATAGTTATGATACAAACTTTTACACAAAATGACATTCTTCGTTACGCCTACGAAGAAACCACTGACGAAGAAAATCAGCATATCGAAGAAGCATTAATCCACGACAATGAATTGTTGCTGTATTACCTCGATATTATTGATCTGAAGGCTGGTATGAATAAAGCCATTTTGCAACCTTCTGATCGGGTGGTTAATACCATAGTTAACTATTCACGGCAAGCAAAAAACCAATTGACCAGGTATTCCGTTTAGAAAGCCTTGCAATTGGTTTTTTTGTTACCTTCGCTCAACCCCTCTTCCTTAGAAGCAGGGGTTTGATTGCTTATGACGAAAAAAGAACAATATCGATACCTCATCGATTATTTTACCCAGTATTTCCCCGAGCCAGAAACGGAACTTCATTACCAGAACCCCTATGAATTGCTGGTAGCAGTTATTTTGTCTGCTCAATGTACAGACAAACGCGTTAACCTGGTTACTCCTAACCTTTTTGAACATTACCCGACCCCTGAATTACTGGCTTTGGCCAGCCCGGATGAAGTTTTTCAGTATATCAGATCTATTTCATATCCGAATAATAAAGCCAAACATTTAGTTGGGATGGCTCGTATGCTGGTACAGGACTTTGGCTCGGAAGTACCCGTACAAATAGAAGATCTGCAGAAAATGCCGGGTGTCGGTCGTAAAACGGCTAACGTTATTGCCTCTGTCATTTATAATCAACCTACTATGGCGGTAGATACCCATGTTTTCAGAGTATCACACCGAATTGGTTTAGTGAATAAAACGGCCACCACACCATTAGCGGTAGAAAAAGAGTTAGTTACGTATATTCCAAAGGAATTAGTACCCAAAGCCCATCACTGGCTTATTCTTCACGGACGGTATATTTGTTTGGCCCGCTCGCCCAGATGCCAGGAATGTGCTTTTACAAGCATATGTAAATATTGGCAGACCACACTGAAAACAATAAACTAACGGAATTTTTTTTAGGACTTTGGGCTTTCATGAAAAGGCGGTTTAACATAGCCATGATTTAAACAAGTATTGAGTATGTTCAATCTGACACCAGCTGTAAAAGTTATTCTGATTATCAATGTGGCAGTATTTGCGGCACAGTCGCTGGTTTTTCCTCATCTGGACGAGTTTTTAGGCTTACATAATTTTACCTCTTCTCTGTTTAGCCCGGTGCAGTTCATCACGCATATGTTTATGCATGCTAATTTGGGTCACATTTTTAGCAATATGTTTGCCCTGATCATGTTCGGCCCAGCGTTGGAAAATTTATGGGGAAGTAAACGATTTACATTCTTTTATTTGTTTACAGGTGTTGGTGCCGGATTTTTGTATTCAGCAATCAATTATTATGAAATCAACCAGCTAATCCAGGCCGCGAACGTATTCATCAAAGATCCAGATCCAACGAATTTTGTAAGTTTTGTAGATGATAATGCCCCGCAGTTAAATTCTATTAATGTCGTGCAGCGATATCTTGAGAATCCAGATAACCCCACGTACCTTCAATACTGTATTTCCCTAACGAAACAATTTACGGCTCAGGCTATTAATGCTCCTATGGTTGGAGCGTCAGGAGCAGTCTTCGGTATCTTAATGGCATTCGGAATGTTATTCCCGAATACATTATTATTTATGATTTTTATTCCCTTTCCAATTAAGGCTAAATATTTTGTAGCTTTATACGGGTTATTCGAACTATACTCTGGTTTACACCGGAATGCAGGTGATAACGTTGCCCATTTTGCTCACATCGGAGGGATGCTTTTTGCCTTTATTTTAATTCGAATATGGGCTCGGCAACGGAAGAACTTTTACTAGCGGCATATTTTTTTAAATGATATTTTCAGAACAAGACGAGCAGACAAGTATCTAGTGATACGACAGGCTAAGCACCCTTAAAAGGATATTCGTGGCTATGAGTGGCTTTATTGACGACATTCGGGACGCCTTTTCTCGCAGAGACAATGGTTTGATTCAGATAATTCTAGTCAATGTATTTGTTTTTTTGGCTCTCCTGCTAGTTCAGGTAGTCTGTAATTTAACGGGGAAAGATGTCGTCTATAATCTGATTTTAGATCAGCTGGTTTTAAAGTCAAATCTTACCCATGTTCTCTATAAACCCTGGACATTATTAACCTACTGTTTTGTTCATCAGAACATTTTGCATATCTTGTTTAATATGCTGTTTTTGTACTGGTTTGGGCAATTAGTGCAGGAATACCTGGGAAGTCGCCGCTTGGTAAGTATTTATTTACTGGGAGGTCTTTTAGGAGGGTTGGTATTTGTAGCGTTATATAATCTGGTCCCGCTCTATCAGGGCTGGTTGGATGTACCCAACCTGGGGGCTTCTGGGGCGGTATATGCAGTCATGCTCGGAGCAGCTACGCTTTTGCCAAACTATACCTTCCATATTCTGTTTTTAGGGCCAGTTCGTATTAAATACATTGCAGCATTTTGGCTGGTCGTTTCATTCGCTCAGATTCCGGGTACAAACGCAGGTGGAAATATTGCCCATTTGAGTGGAGCCTTATTGGGGTTTCTGTACATTCGGATGCTTCGCCGTGGGACAGACCTAGGGCAGCCAGTGGAAGTAGTCATTGATTTTTTAAAACGTCTGTTTAAGCGAGAACCCCGCCCAGCTATTAAAGTAAAATATCGTTCACAAACACGGACTAGCTATACTACCTATAATTCTATCTCTGAAGATTTTCCGGATGATGAAGAAGTGGACGCCATCCTGGACAAGATTTCAAAATCTGGTTATGAGAGTCTGACAAGAGAAGAAAAGCAGAAATTATATAAAGCCAGCCAGAAAAATCAATAGTAAAAACCCCTCAGTCTGAGGGGTTTTTTAGTCATATAGAAAAGTATGGGTTGTACATTGTTTTTACATTACCTTTGTCCCTCATTTCTGATCTACAAATTGAAACAATTCGTAATACTATGTAGTTAACTACGCAGGTTTCTACTCTGGAAATGAGATAGGTTTGGCAAGCCTGTAATCTTTTTGTTCATTAGCCCCTTTACGAAATGCTCATCACGCCCGGTCCTTTACTGGCTCGTATTGATACTCCAGAAGAGTTGCGAAAACTAGATAAAACGCAATTACTTCAAGTTTGTCAGGAGCTTCGACAATTTATTATCGATAATGTCTCTGTATACGGGGGGCATTTCGGAGCCGGCCTAGGCGTAGTTGAGCTGACAGTAGCTCTTCATTACGTATTCAGTACGCCACACGATCAGATTGTATTCGATGTAGGTCATCAGGCTTATGGGCATAAAATCCTGACGGGTCGTCGTGATAAATTTCATACGAATCGGTTTTACGGAGGTTTATCCGGTTTTCCCAAACGCAAAGAGAGCGAATACGATGCGTTTGGTGTGGGCCACTCGTCTACGTCTATCTCGGCAGCCTTGGGTATGTCGATTGGAGCCTTGCACAATGGGGATAAGCAACAACAGCATGTAGCCATCATTGGTGACGGAGCCATGACGGGTGGGATGGCGTTTGAGGCAATGAATCATGCGGGCTCTTTGAAGGAGGATACAAACTTATTAATTGTTCTCAATGACAATTGTATGAGTATTGATCCTAACGTGGGGGCGTTAAAAGATTACCTAACAGACATTACAACCTCACAAACTTACAACCGGATGAAAGATGAAGTCTGGAATCTGTTAGGTAAAATGAGCTCCTTTGGCCGTACGGCCCAGGAAATTGTTTCCAAAATTGAGAATGGACTAAAGTCTACTTTATTACATCAGAGTAATTTATTTGAAGCCCTCAATCTGCGATATTTTGGGCCAGTGGATGGGCACGATGTGGATCATCTGGTAGAAATCTTTGCAGATTTAAAAAATATTCCAGGCCCTAAAATCTTACACTGTGTAACTGTAAAGGGAAAAGGATATTCGCTGGCTGAAAAAGACCAGACGAAATGGCATGCACCGGGCAAGTTTGACAAAATAACCGGCGAAATTTTCAAAAAGGTCTATGAAAAACCTCAACCACCCAAATATCAGGAAGTATTTGGCCATACGCTGGTTGAGTTGGCTGAACAGAATAATCAGGTTGTCGGCGTAACACCAGCAATGCCCAGTGGTTCGTCTATGAACCTGCTCATGAAGGCCCTGCCTGAGCGGGCTTTTGACGTTGGTATTGCAGAACAACACGCCGTAACCTTCTCGGCGGGGATGGCTACTCAGGGTTTAGCGGTGTTCTGTAATATTTACAGCACGTTCATGCAACGAGCATATGATCAGGTAATTCATGACGTATGTATTCAGGAATTACCGGTAATTTTTTGCCTGGATCGTGCTGGCTTTGCCGGTGCAGATGGCCCTACACACCACGGAGCTTATGATATTGCCTATATGCGGTGTATTCCGAATATGATTATTGCTTCACCCATGAATGAGCAGGAATTAAGAAATCTTATGTATACGGCTCAAAGTGAGGAAGTGCAATCAGGGAAACGGGCTTTAACCATTCGTTACCCACGGGGTGAAGGCGTTATGCCCGAATGGCGTACAGCTTTTGAGAAAATTCCTATTGGAAAAGGCCGTAAAGTGAAAGATGGTGCAGAAGTTGCTATTCTTACGATTGGGCACATTGGTAATTATATTCCCAAAGCTTGCCAATTGCTGGAAAAGGAAGGGCTAACCCCTGCTCATTATGACTTACGCTTTGTGAAACCATTGGACGAAGACCTCTTACATGAGGTTTTTCAAAGGTTCAATAAAGTAATTACCGTGGAAGATGGTTGTTTAACGGGTGGTATGGGATCCGCCGTTCTTGAGTTCATGGCTGAACACGGCTATACCGCTAAAGTAAAACGCCTTGGTATTCCGGACCGTATTGTAGAACATGGTGAGCAAATAGAGCTTCAGCGTGAGTGCGGATTTGATCCCGAAGGGATCGCTCAGGCAGTCCGGGAGTTAGCCGTTCCCATTTTAGTCTAAGAGCTTTAAAAATATACGATCAGCCCGTTTCTTAACAGAACGGGCTTTTTGTTTTGAATGACAGAGAATAGTTTTGTACAGGGTAATAACCCCTGGCGAAATGACCGATATTGTTAACATGAAAGCAGTACTATTTTTTTTCTTTCTGACCGCAACGGCTGCCGTTGCTCAAAAACCAGCCAAGCTGGTAGTAGAGGTAGGCAAAACCCGAGAAATACGATTAAAATCAAATCCTACTACGGGATATCACTGGGCTTCCAAACTGGGCGATACCAGTACGGTAGGTATTCAGGAGAAGTACTATCCCAATTCAGAAAGAATTGGTTCAGGCGGTGAAACGGCTTATACCTTAAAGGGTCTTAAGAAAGGAACAAGCCTTTGGGTTTTGACCTATGTACCTCCTTCAGCCAAACAGAAGCCTATTCAAAAGATTAGCTATATCGTGATTGTCCGCTAGGCGGCTGGCGTTCGTGCCCGGTTTTTTGTACCTTGCAGGCTAGATGATGCTTTTCCATCGTCTGATAACATAGTAAACTGTATGACAATCCACCGCGAAGGCATCGCAACGCTGTCTCTTGCTCTGGTAATTTTGCTGGCTATTAATGCCACCGTTGCCTATCTGGTACCTGAGCAAACCTTAATCAGGCAACTGATTATTTTCGCTAGCATTATACTTTATCTGATTATTCTTCAGTTTTTCCGTAGTCCTAAACGATATACGCAGCAAAATTCCAAACATATTATCGCCCCTGCTGATGGGAAGGTAGTTGTTATAGAAGAAACGGTTGAAACGGAGTATTTTAAGGAACCACGGCGGCAGGTGAGCATTTTTATGTCACCCGTGAATGTGCACGTCAATCGTAGTCCGATCTCCGGAGTGGTTTCTTTTTTCAAATACCATCCCGGAAAATACCTGGTAGCCTGGCATCCAAAATCATCTACTGAAAATGAACGTACAACGATTGTCGTCAAACACGATTCAGGCGTAGAAATCTTATTCCGTCAGATTGCCGGTGCCTTGGCTCGCCGGATTTGCTGGTACGTGAAAGAAGGAGATACCGTTACGCAGGGAGCCGAATTCGGTTTTATCAAGTTTGGCAGTCGGGTAGATATTTTTCTTCCTTTGGACGCGAAAATAGTAGTAAAATTGGGTGATAAGCCTGTTTCTGGAGAAACGGTTATTGCTGAGCTAGCTTAATGGATTAAGATTTTTAAATTATAGTAAAAGCCGGTTCCCAGGAGCTGGCTTTTGTCATTTTAGAAATGCACCGTCCTGAAATAGGTTGACATCAAGAAGATTAACTTATGGAAGAGCA
>JASGGE010000005.1:0-60171 GCA_047605205.1 Siphonobacter sp. | reverse complement strand
AAGTATTACGACAAAGATTCTGAATTAGCCCTACAGGGAAACGTAAATCTTCCTTTGCTGGAAGCCTTACTGGATGATGATTTTTTTAGGGCCCCTTTTCCAAAAACCACTGGTCCTGAGCTTTTTAATTTGCAGTATCTGGAAAAAGCCATTCAAAAGGCTCAGCAACCTAACCTTGCCGTGACCGATATTCTGGCTACTCTGGCCCGTTTTTCTGCCCAGGGAATTATTCAGGCCCTGGAAACAACCGTAAGTACCCCTGATTTTGAGGTTTACGTAAGCGGAGGCGGTATGCATAATCCACTGTTAATGAGTTACCTGGAGCAATATCTGGGGCGTAACGTAAAAACAACGTTCGATTTAGGAATTGATCCAGATGCTAAAGAAGCCGTGTTATTTGCTTTGCTAGCCAATGAGGCCGTTGCCGGAACGAGTGAAGCTCTTGCGTTTATTGATAAGTTTCCTGCCATTTCAATGGGTAAAGTCAGTTTCCCTGGTTAAAGAATGACAATGAGAATAATTATTTTCCTCTGGTTATGGTGTGGATGGTCAGCGTTTGCTCAAACGTCTGATCAACTGGCTGATTTTCAGCATGCTCAAACGCAAACGGTTTTACTGAATAACCAAACGCAGGTCCTTCCTTTCAAGGATTTGAATTCCCTTAAAATAGCCAGTCTGCATCGGGACACTGCTCCGATGGCAACTTTTGATAGTATTGCTGCTTACTATTGGGATATTAAGCCTGTTCGTTTGCCCCAGGTTTTGTCAGATTCAGCCTTGTTTGCTCTACACGATGAGCTAAAACTATTTAATACCTTACTGGTAGAGATTTCTGACAATACAAACATTGATTCCAGATTTATCGAATTCCTTAAGAATCAACCCAGACAGGTAATTCTAATAGCCAGCGGTAGAGCATTGACAGATCTTGATGGCTTATCCTGCCCGATTATCTGGAATTTGAAACAAACCCCGGAGGCTGCGTCAATTGCTGCCCAGATTATATTTGGTGGGGTAGGAGCCAGTGGAAAACTGGAAACTACCTATAGCCCTCATTATAAAAAAGGCAGCGGGTTTATCACTTCCAAAATACGCTTGGGATATTCATTACCCGAAGCCGTGGCAATGAGTGGAAAACGCCTTCGTGCGATTGATTCGCTTGTTAATGCAGGAATCGCTTTACACGCAACGCCCGGGGCCGTAGTGTTAATTGCCAGAGAAGGACAGGTGATTTTTCACCGTGCCTACGGAAAGCATACGTATGAAGGAGAAGAGCAGACCCGGCTTGATGATATTTTTGATATGGCTTCGGTAACTAAAGTTAGTGCTACCACGCCAGGTATTATGCGGCTCTATGATCAAAAGAAGGTAGAACTGGACGCCCCAATTAGTCGATACATAGCCCGAACTCGCCTGATCCCTGATAAAGCAGATATTCTGGTGAAAGAAGCACTCTTACACGAAGCAGGTTATACACCCTATATTAAGTTTTATGAGCAACTCAGGCCTCTGGATTTAAGTGGAGATTCTTCCGCTGCTTACCCTACGAAAGTGGCCGACCAGTATTACTTGCGAGCTAATTTTTTCAGCGAGGTTATGTGGCCAGTCACCTTGCAGTCGCCGGTAACTACGCGAGGCAAGTATGTGTATAGCGATTTGAGTATGTACATGATGAAAGAAGTCATCGAAACGGCTACTCAACAATCGCTCGATCAGTATGTACTTGAATCACTCTATCGGCCATTGGGAATGCGATTTACGGGTTACTTACCCCGTAATCGTTTTGCTAAGGCACGCATTGTTCCTACTACGCAGAACGACAACTGGTTCCGGAACAGGTTACTTCAGGGGTATGTCAATGATCCCGGAGCAGCGATGGCAGGGGGCGTGGAAGGCCATGCCGGATTATTCTCCACAGCGAATGATATGGCGATTCTTTATCAAACGTATCTGAATAAGGGCACGTATGGCGGGGTAACTTATTTCGAACCGACTACTATAGAGTTATTTACCGCGAGACAATCCAGGAGCAATGCCGAACGTGGCTATGGATTTGATAAAACAAAACCAACGGGGGATGCTATAAAAAAATATGCTTCTGAACGGGCCTATGGGCATGGTGGGTATACGGGCACGTATGTATGGGTAGACCCTAAATATAAATTAGTATACATCTGCCTAACGAACTGGGTATATCCAGACGACGGGAAAACGTACAAAAAGACCCTGAACCTTCGGCCTCGTATTTTGAATATTGCTTACGAAGCCATCCAGAATAAATAAAGACGATTAGCGTATAACGCATACGGATGAATATATACGCTATTCAGCAACTCCCCAATTGTGATTTCTAACCAAAACGCCACGAGTGTTGGTATGGGGGATTCAGCATGTAGTATTGATACTCATTTCATATTCTTAAAAAATCCAATTAACCTTTTTGATTCACTTTTACTTATAATCTTTCTGCTTCCGAATGAAACAACCACTACTTTGGCTCAGGAGTTGTATGAGGCTACTTCTGGCGTGTGTGTATTTAACGAGTTGGTCGGCACTGGCTCAAAAATCAACGTATACCTTTCAAGGTAAGATTGTCAACAAAACAGATGGTGTCCCCATTCCGGGGGCATCGGTAGGGATTACCGGTACGACCTTTGGTGGGATTACCAATGCCAGTGGCGAATACCATTTCACGGTTGCCTTATCCGCTGGGGCATACACCATTCAGTTTAGTTCCATTGGCTATCAAACGCAAACCCAGCGGCTAACTCTGGCAGAACGAACAACCCTTTCGATGGATGTTCAGCTCCATGAAGATGCCCTTGGATTGGATGAGGTAGTCGTAACGGGTACTTCCGGTGCAACCAGCCGTAAACAGCTTGGTAATACGATTGCTACCGTTCAGGCAAAGGACTTTCAATTATCGGCTGCAACCTCCATCGATCAGGCTCTCCCCGGGAAAATTTCGGGTGCCCAGATTAGCCAAAACTCAGGAAATCCGGCGGGGGGCATCAGTGTGCGTTTACGCGGACCCAGTACCATTGTTGGTTCCTCCGACCCGCTCTATATTGTGGATGGCGTGTTAGTGAACAATGACTCCCGGGAACTAATTGATCTGGGGGGGTATTCACAGAACCGTCTGGTTGATATTAACCCCAATGATATTGATCGGATTGAAATTATTAAGGGAGCCGCCGCGGCAGCCATTTATGGTTCTCGTGCTAACAATGGAGTAGTACAGATTTTTACCAAACGCGGTAAGGAAGGGAAACCTAATATATCCTTTTCCAGCCAGCTTCGTCTGAGCGATATTCGTAAAACGTTACCTTATAACGAATATCCATATATTTTTAACAATACAACGGTAACCGACCTGTCGCAAACCCAGGTAACCCGTTACGATTTCCAGAAAGACATTTTCCAGACAGCAGTTGGTCATGAAGAATATTTGTCAGTAGCAGGAGGATCCGCCAATACTCAATATTTCTTTTCTGGATCATTGTTTGCCAATCAGGGAATTGTGAAGGCTACTGATTTCAGCCGGGCTTCCAGTCGGATACGGATTCAGCAAACCTTAACCAAATGGGCTACATTAAGTATTGGTTCGAACTACACGTACAGTACAAGTAAAGAAATCCCAAACGGAGGGCTTAATGAAGCGTACGGGGCTCTGACAGGTTTTATCTTCAGTAACAACTACATTAATCCTCAGCCCGACCCCGCTACCGGAATCTATCCTTCAACAGCCCCAACCTCGGTATTGCGTCGGACGAACCCTTTGGAAGCAATCGCTCGTTTTGATTTTCGTCAGCGAACCAGTCGCTACATTGGGGATGCCCAACTGAACCTGACGCCCCTAAAAGGCCTGGCTATTGATTTTATCTTTGGAGTTGATACGTATTCTCAACTGGCAACGGCGTATATCCCACCTAATAATACTACTCCTTCCTACAATACCGGGTTTTCCCGGAAAAGCGAAGCAAATGTCTTGCAGGTCAATAATGATCTGAACATTCGTTATCAGGCGAATCCGACGGAGTGGTTAAAGTCCACCACCGGAATTGGAGCAACCGTACAGTATGACCGTACTTATACAACGGCGATCACCGCTCAGCAATTGGGTATTTTTGGTGAAACTATTAATAACGGGGCAAGTATTGTTTCTTCTGAAAACCGGGCTGAACGCAGTTTTATGGGATTTTTTGCTCAGCAAACGTTTGGTTTATTTAACCGATACTTTATTACGGCCGCCGGCCGCGTTGATGCTGCTTCGGTTTATGGGATAGATAGCCGCTGGCAGTTCTATCCGAAAGTAAGTGGTTCATACGTCCTCTCGGAAGAAGCTTTCTGGCAGCAGTCACTGGCAAAGGTGTTCCCCGAATTTAAGCTTCGGGCAGCCTGGGGGCAGGCAGGTAACCTAACCGCTATTGGACCATATGATCGGTACACCAATTATTCTCCCGTCACAACGGGCGGTTTAGTTGGGTATCTGGCACCGGCTCAGTTAGGAAATATTACAGTAAAACCGGAACGTCAGACGGAGTTTGAAATTGGCACGGATTTTAGCTTGGCTCACAACCGCATCGGGATTGAGTTTACTTACTACAAAAAACAGGTTAAAGACCTGATCTTAAACCGCACTCTTTCGCCCAGTACAGGCTATAACAACCGGTATGTGAATATTGGAACCATGACCAATCAGGGCTTTGAAGCACTCGTGCGGGTAATTCCGGTTGAAACAAGAAATCTTCGCTGGAACATTACGGCAACGTATTCACATAATAAAAACGTAACGAATGGTGTAGAAGGCACCGGCGTGCTTCCTTTTGCTGGTGGATTTGGCCAGGTAGCCGCAGTGAATGGATATTCACTCGGAGCATTTTACTCAACATTTTTTGCCCGTAACCCAGATGGCAGCTTATTATTAACGGCGGCTGGCTTGCCTCAGCGGGAGCGGGGTGTGCAAGGGTCTAACGGAACGTATACCGTACAGCGGGACAATGATGGACAACCCAGTGGAACAATCTTAAGCAAGGTAATTGGGAATCCAAACCCAACTGCGATTTACTCCTTAATCAACGAAGTAAACATGGGGCAACGCTGGTCTTTCCGGATGCAGTGGGATGCCATGCAGCATTTTGATGTATTCAATTTCACCCGCCGGGTAGGAGATCGTGATTTATACGGTGGATTAAAAGGATACGAAGCCGAATTAAAAGGCGAAGTGCCTAAGGGAACGAGTGCAGCTCTGTTCAGCATTTTTGAGAACTGGATTGAAGATGGTTCCTTCTTCAAACTTCGGGAACTTTCAGCAGCGTATACGGTTGCTCCGAAATTCTGGGGTTTGAAAAACGTACGCTTTAGCTTGGCGGGCCGCAACCTGCTATCCATTGACCATTATAGTGGCTATGATCCTGAAACAAACGCAGCAGGGCAGTCAAATGCTGTTCGTGGATTTGATTTTGTGGAGGTTCCTATTCCGCGAACACTAACTTTTGGTATTAACGCTAACTTTTAATTCAGGTATAGGAGCAGATTCCTTTGGGAAGATGGCCTCCCGTTAAACGATATACTTTATGATGAAATCAATCCGACTCCTGATCCTTGTAGCTGCCTGGTCAGTGACGGGATGTAAGATGGATATAACCAATCCGAATGGCCCAACAGATGCCCAGGTATTAACCACCCGTGACGGGATGATTACCTTAAGCATTGGCATGCGTCAGTTTTATTCTACCTCAGCTTTGGAGTCACTTCTTTTGGCTCCCGGAGCAACTACTCGTGAAATAAAAGGCATTACAACATTCACCAACGTGCTTGAAATTGAAGCTGGTGGGACGGCATTGCCCACGAATAATGCCAACGTTTTGAACTATTGGCTACGAATGTACCGGGTAATGGGCATGGCCGAAGACCTTATGGCGAATGCCCCAACTGTGTTAGTTAACGATGTTGCCATGCAAAATGGCATTGTGGCTCATGCCAACCTTTTTAAAGCGATGGCATTGGGTGGGTTAGCGATGGCTTTTGAACAATTGCCTCTGCAAACCGATAAAAGTGGGCAGGCAACCTTTTCTGACCGGAAAGCAGCTCTTACTGAGGCCATCCAGTTACTGGATAATGCCGCTGCATTAGTGAAAACGAGTCCGCCGAGTGCTTCTTTCATTAGTTCGGTAACCGGCAGTGATTTTGATCTGGTAAATACCATTCATGCGTACCAGGCCCGGTATAATTTATGGGCCGGGAATTATGCGGCTGCAATTGAGGCCGCCAATGCTGTTGACCTGTCGGCCAAATCCCAGTTTGTGTATAGTACTCAAAGTGCGAACCCTATTTATCAGCAAATACAGATTTCAGCCAATTTTGCTCCGCGTGCTAATTTTGGGCTGCCAGCTTCACT
Source organism: Siphonobacter sp. (assembly GCA_047605205.1). Taxonomy (GTDB): domain Bacteria; phylum Bacteroidota; class Bacteroidia; order Cytophagales; family Spirosomataceae; genus Siphonobacter. The sequence goes on along the minus strand of JASGGE010000005.1, from coordinate 53,771 downwards.
GGTAGAACCGGATGATCAGCGGTTAGCTTTTTATTTAACTACTCCTGATAAAGTTGTAGACGGAGAAACGCTGAAAACACTGAAAGGATTTTTTAGTGCTATTGACACCCCGATTCCGGTATATATGCCAGACGAAATTCGTCTGATTCGGGCTGAAGCTATTGTTAGAAGCAATGGCGACCTGGCTTCGGCAGTTTCTGACATTAATGCAGTCCGGACGCAGCAATCGGGTGATATATTTGGCGTAAATGCCGGATTATCAGCGTACAGTGGGGCAGTAACAAGTGATGCTTTGTTACTGGAAATCTATAAACAACGTGGTGCAGAGTTATTCCTTTCGGGCCAGCGTCTGGAAGACAGTCGTCGGTTTAATCGGCCAGCTCCACCAACGTATATGACGGAACGGACACGTAATTTTTATCCCTATCCCGATCAGGAACGTCTGACCAATCCGAATACACCCGTTGACCCCGCTATTTAAAGGCTTAGACTAAAAACGCCGCTCACTTTAAAGTGAGCGGCGTTTTTAGTATTTCGGTTAGTCTGTGCCATGAAGAGCAATATCAACATATTGGATAGCAGTCCATATTACTGCCTGTGTAAGCCATTGGGTAGTTGATGGTTTGGGTGAGCAAACCATTTTTCCTTTAGTGGTTTTTGCAATTCTTATCGCTACATCTGCTATCCCCAGATGCCAGCCGGAAAATCTGCCAGATCGGGATACTTAACCAGTGAGTATTTTAATTCGGGGAGGCGGGTTGGCAGGGACTATTTTAGGCATAATTATACTGCTGCAATTGAAGGTTGCAGCAGTATAATTATGCTTTAAACGTTCTAGCTACTAGAATCACCCTTTAGTTTTTGATAGGTACCGATCCTGGTAAAAGTTAGTAGTATGAAAATACTGGGCACGTTAAAAAATTAACGGTTAGAAAATGGTACAAAAGAAAGTTATGATTGAATATATAAATTATGAATTGATTATCAGAATCTACGGAAATCAAAGAGTTGCCCGTTTTGAAAAAACAGATGACAAAAATATATACGTTATATATGGAAATATTTTATAACGAAACAACGAAAAAATTTTATAATTTCCATTATTTTACGTATAACACTTCATTTTAATCTCATCTTAAGAATTCACATATTGTATTAAGTAAAAATATGTAGAAATTATTCTGCGATTAACATTGCTTTACCCTTAACTAAACAACTACACACATGAGAAGAATTCGACTTCTTTTTGTTCTTCTGTTTTATTTTACAGGAATGAGTATCCTATTAGCTCAATCGAAAACCATTACTGGTAAAGTGTCGTTAGCAGATGAGGGTACCGTACTTCCTGGCGTGTCAGTCGTGTTAAAAGGCACCAAATTTGGAACAACTACTGACGGAGATGGAAATTATCGGCTTACTGTGCCAGGTAATGATGGAATATTGGTTTTTACCTCCGTTGGAATGGTGGCCATGGAAGTTCCCCTGGAAGGTAAATCAGTGATTGATGTTCAAATGAAAACGGATTCTAAACAGCTCTCGGAAGTTATAGTAACGGCTTTGGGGTTAAAAGAAGATCGGGACAAATTTGCTTCATCAGTCACCAATCTTCAGGGCAAAAGCATTGCGAAATCTGGTGAAACAAGTGCTCTGACCGGATTGAGTGGAAAGGCTTCGGGTGTACTCATTACCCGTAATGGTGGTGACCCTGGGGCGGGGGCATATATACAGATACGTGGGCAAAATACGATTAACGGAAACGCCCAGCCACTGTTCATAGTGGATGGTATTCCGGTGAGCAATTCGAGTGATAATTACGGTGCCGCTGCCGGAAATTCAATTGTGCAGCAGTCTCGTTTGAATGACTTTGCTCCGGAGGACATCGAGAGCATGGAGGTATTAAAGGGAGCTTCTGCTGCTGCCTTGTGGGGTACACGGGCGGCTAATGGGGTAGTGATTATCACAACGAAAAAAGGGAAAGACACAAAAGGAAAAGTAAACATTTCATTTAAGTCTACGCTGTCGTTTGATAAAGTCAACAAGATGCACCCCTTACAAAGAAGTTTCGGGCAGGGTTCCGGGGGGTATTATCAACAGGGTAGCCGAAATACATTTGGTGATTTGATTTCAGACCGCCAGGGGGGAGAAGATACCTATATTACAGATGCTACTCAGTCTGGATATAATGGCTACGTTACTTTTCCAGATGGCACCCAACGTTACGCAATTGCAAGTGGCACCGCTTCTAATCCGCATGGTGGGAAAAATTCAAGGGAAACGTACGACCATAGTAAAGACGTGTTCCAGACAGGGCATTTCTGGGATAACAACCTGACCATTAGTGGCGGGAATGCTCGTTCTAATTTGCTGTTAAGCTATTCCAATCTGGATCAGGACGGGATTGTAAAAGGGTTTAGCAAATACAAACGAAATAATGTTCGGCTGAATGCTTCAAGCCAGTTTACAGACTGGTTGAAGGCTTCTGCCAATATCGGTTATACAAAGAGTTATTCTACTCGGATTCAGCAGGGAGATAACGTAGACGGTATTTTGTTAGGGGGAATGCGTACATCTCCGGATTTTGATAATTCCTATTATACCGGAGACTACACAAGTCCCACGGGGGCCATCACGAATGACGTTCACGTGTCGTACCGGAATCCGCTTGGTGCGAATGCTACCATCTATTCTAACCCGCTCTGGAATGTTCGGAATAACCGAAACTCAACCGATGTAGACCGTATTACAGGTTCGGCGGAAATCGGCATAACCCCAGTAAATTGGCTTTCTATCACAGGACGAGCTGGTATCGATAATTTTACGGATACCCGGCTTGAGCGTTTCGCCAAATTGTCGGCTACTTATTCAAACGGTTTTCTTTCGAAATACTGGGTTATTGAAAAACAATTCAATACCGACGTATTTGCCCGGGCTACCAAAACATTTAATTCCGACTTTAATGGATCGGTACTTGTTGGGGTAAACTATAACAATCGGCGAAAGGAATTAATAAGTGATGAAATCACGAACCTGATTGTTCCGAATGCTCCTGATATTCTAACGAATGCCCTGAACTCAAACCTGACGGCCTATAATTACACTTCGCTGATGCGTACCTATGCGTATTATGCTCAGGCAGAGTTGGGAGCTTATGACCAGCTCTTTTTGACGTTAACCGGCCGCAGTGAAAGTGCTTCCACGTTTGGGTCAAAAACCAAGAGCAGCTTCTTTTTCCCATCCGCAGCACTGGCATGGCAGTTCACAAAACTGGCGTCACTCAACAACAGCCCATTCTTGAGTTTTGGGAAATTACGGTTAACCTGGGGGCAAGTGGGTATTCAGCCACAACCGTATCAGAACTATACCTCTTTCTCATCCGCTTCTTATAGTGATTCGTATGCAGGTAGCCTGTCTTCTGCCAGCTCACTTTACGGTGGTGGGTATATCCGTAGTACAACAGCCGGGAATGACTACTTACGCCCTGAAATTAAGACAGAAGCAGAAGCAGGGTTAGACTTGCGTTTCCTCGATAACAAGATCAACTTCTCCATAACAGGATATTCTAATACCACGAAAGATGTGATTTTGTCGCTTAGCGTCCCAAGTGAAACAGGGTATACCGTTCGTAACCAAAACGCTGCCAAGCTCTCTAACAAAGGGATTGAAATCGAAGCAGGTGCCGATGTTTTACGCCTCGGAGAGTTTAACTGGAATCTGTCTGTTAACTTTTCATTAAACCGGAACAAGGTTCTATCACTGGCAGGATCAGAAGCTCAGATACTATCAGATAGTTATCAGGAAAATGCTTCTTTGATTGAAGGACAACCTTTTGGTGTTTTTTATTCGACTGATTTCGTGAAAGGAAGTGACGGAAAATATACCCTGGATTCGAATGGATTTCCACAAAGCGGTACGACCAATGAAATCATCGGTAACCCTAACCCAAAATGGAGAGGTGGACTAGGCAGTACTTTTTCATATAAGACCTTCACTCTCTCTGTTCTGTTCGACCGGGTATCAGGGAATGATTTTTACAATGGAACTCGTGGGGCTTTGTATTCTTTTGGGACCCATGCCGACCAGGGTGTCGCTGTTGCTCCGGCAGGAGGGCTTAAAACAATCAGTGGCACTACTATTGCCGAAGGAACGGTGTTCCAGGGGCAAATCAAGGATTTCGGTGGTGGCCCGGTAGCACTGGAGCAAACCTGGTATCAGGGTTTAGGCACTGCCTTTAACTCCGCTTCTTACAAACAATTTATTGAAGATGGTAGTGTTACCCGGTTACGTGAAATTTCTTTAAGCTATACACTTCGTAGTGAACGTTTTCGGAAATTAACGAAGCTTTCTTCTATTGATATTGGAGTGACGGGACGAAATCTGGTTTTATGGACCAAGTACACAGGAACTGACCCGGAAGTAAACATTACCGGTGCTGGTTTGACCCGTGGTCAGGACTGGTTCACCAATCCGAATACAAAATCTTTATTGTTCTCATTGAAAATCAATTACTAAAGAGAACTCCTTAACAGAAACTTCCTCATGAGAAAAATAAACTTATATAAGATACTCTTTGCGTTTGTCGCTATATCTAGCCTGACGGGATGCAAAAAACTTTTCGACGAAACCGAAATCAGCTCAAATCCAAATGCCGTAACCGATGTAGAGGTAACAACCTTGCTTTCAGGGACGCTTCTTGGAGTGGGAATGTTACACGAAGACACCGATGTTCGTATCGCTTCCATTTTTGCTGGAGAACTCAACGGCCTGAGTCGGCAGCATCAGGGGTATGCCCAATATATTGTTTCTTCCCAAAACTTCACCTGGACAACCTTATACCCAGTTGCTGGACAGGCTCGTTTAATTCAAACTAAAGCAGACGAACTGGGAGACCAGTGGTTGAAAGGAGTAGGGCAGGTACTGGAGGCTCTGGTGATTGCAAAAGCAACCGACCTATACGGAGATGTGCCTTATTCTCAGGCATTTGATGATGTAACGTATCCTACTCCCGTTTTTGATGCCCAGGCTGATGTATATGCGGAGTTGCAGTCTACTCTGGATGACGCCATTACGAACCTTTCAGCCAGCACCGGGCTTTCTTTTAGTGCTCAGGACTTTTTCTACCAGGGAGACGTAGATAAGTGGAAAGCGGCGGCTTATACCTTGAAAGCCAGGCTATACTTACATCTTGGTAATTATTCTGCGGCTATTGAAAGTGCTAAAAACGGAATCAGTAGCACCAGTGGAGATGCGTTGGTACCGCATGGCTCCAGCCAGGATACCGATATCAACCTGAATTATGGGTTCTTTGCCATTAACCGTACCGGTGATACCGGCTTTGATGGAGCTTATTTACCCACACTAATGCAGTCGCGTATTGATTCGGATAATACCAAGACCGATGAAACCGCACTGTATAATCACTATTTTTATGTAGGCTATGTGTCAACAGGTACACTTGATCCCAATGTAGTTGATGGGGCTTTTACTGAAGATGCCCCACATCCTATTCTGACATACTATGAAAATCAGCTGATTTTAGCGGAGGCTTACGCCCGTACTTCTGACAACGCCAGTGCTCTGGAGGCTCTGAATAGTGTTCGTACGGGTTTAGCCAGTGGATATATTAATGGAAAGACGTTTTCTTCAACCGATCGTTTATATACAGCCTATACGCTAAGTGATTTTGACGTATCTGGTCTGGCAAACCCCAAGAATTATAGTTCCGTACAGAGTGCTCTACTGTATGAAATTATCTCTCAGCGGTACATTGTGTTATTGATGCAATATGAAGCCTTCAACGATGTTCGTCGCCTGGCTTATGCTACACCTGTTATTCAGCTGGATATCACTCCTTACACGGGTACTTCTTTACCAAGTCGCTTTATCTATCCGCAGGAAGAAATTAATACGAACCCAAATGTTCCGAACCCCGTGCCGGATCAATGGGAGAAACTGCCTATTTATCAGTAAATCATTAATTTTAGCCCGTTGGCAATAGTCAGCGGGCTTTTTTTGTTTATATTAACATTCTGAATGGTTAGCTGTTATGAAAAAAAATCTTCTCATCCTTACGTTGTGCATTTTAACGGGCTTTTTACTGGCAACTCGCCCCAATACCACCAGGGACTCTTTGAATATAAAAGCAGACTATCCTTTTTCAAAAGCAGTGAGAGCGGGAGATTTTATATTTCTATCGGGACAAATTGGTACGCTGCCTGATGGGAGCCTGGCCGATGGTTTTGAGGCACAGGCCAAACAAACGATGGAAAATCTAAAGGCAGTTCTTCATGAAGAAGGCTTAACCATGGCCGATGTAGTTAAGTGTACAGTTATGATTGAGGATATGTCTAAATGGGCGGACTTTAATACCATTTATCGGTCTTATTTTAAACCAGGGCACTATCCGGCTCGCAGTGCGTTTGGTGCAAAAGGACTTGCCCTGGGGGCTGCTCTTGAAGTGGATATGGTAGCATATGCTCCCGCTAAAGGCGAAAAACACGAAAAAGGGAAGAAATAAGGGCTTGTCTGTAAGTGGGCTATGAAGGCTAATCGTTGGGAAAATGATACATTGAAACGAACTCGGTAAGGGATGAAAATTGTATTTCAGCCAGCCTGATTTTTACAAGGAAACGAGCGGCCTATCATTGTTTATCTTTAAGATGTTGGCTGCTTGTGATTATGGCAATACACCACCCCAGCGATGACCACTGGATAACTCCTGATGGCCTATTTGACATAATAGCTGGAGACGGGATAGTAATCGCTCGGCATGGATATGCAATTCTATTTTAATTATGCCGTAATCTGGCTCATTTTTGAAAATAGAAAAGGGTTGGAATGGAGTCCAACCCTTTTTCATAAAAATGAAGAATCAGCCTGATTACTTCTTTTGTTGAGATAGGAAGGTTACCAGGGAAGCAAATTCTTCGTACGACAAGGCATTTGCTAACCCCGCAGGCATCATGGAATGTTCCATTTCCTTCCGGCTGAGTATATCGGAGGCTTTAATCGTATAGATAGCACCGGTAATGTCACGCATGACAACCCGGGTTGGACTTTCTTCCGTGATAAAACCCATGTAGCTTTTCTTGCCTTTTGCAGTAATCAGCACCGTTGAGAATCCCTGTGAAATGGAAGCATTGGGTTTCAGTATGGATTCGGCAATTTGTTCCCGGGTCATGATGGAGCCAATTTGGCCCATGAATGGCCCCTTCATCGGCTCGTTTTTACTTAAGCTGTGGCAGGCAACGCAGCCCTGATGTGTGAAGAGGGTCTTTCCGAGGGCGGGATCTCCTTTGATGGAAGCAATAGCCAGCATGACGTCTTCAATGGAAGCTTCGCCTACCTGACCTTTTTTGTTTTTGATTTTCTCCAGATCGACTTTCGGTTCTTCTTTCACTGAAGCTGTTTCATCCCCACCAAAGTCCGTAATTCCTAAACGCAGGCGGCTGTTCAGATCGGCGTAGAATTGCCTGTCTGATGTTTTTTCCCATTCCTGAGTCAGGAAAGCTTTAATTGCTGGTGACGATTCCCACTCGACCGTTTTGTAATAAGGGCCGTGTGAATCAGGGCGGGTAGACCACCACCAGCTTCCGTTGTAGGGAGCTTCCTTATGATACAAACGGGCAACGGTTTGTAAAATCTGGGTTTTCAGAGCCGGATCCGTTGCTTTCTGATACGCCCGAATCATTCCCGAAACCGCCTTCGGATCGTGCATGTAACGTAAGGCCCACAAAGCTAAGGTTGAATTTTCAGTACCAATTGCTTTCACGCAGGCATCAACCGCATGCAGGCTTACCAGCGAGCGTACGGCCAGGTGCGGAGGAACACTAGCTGAGTTAGGTGTAGCGTGGGGGCCTTCGGTTCCTTTTGCCGGAGCTGCAAAGGAAGCCGGAACGCTGGTTTTTAGAAGAGCCGTTGCGGCTTCGGGTTTTCCTAAACGACCTAAACCGATAATAGCCGCTGTTTGCACGCGAGGCGAAGGATCATTCAGGGCATTCAGGAACGGAGCTAAGGGTACCTGGGTAGCCACTGCTTTACGGTCAGCCAGAGCCTTGAGGGCATATTCTTTGAGGTCTGTATCGTTAGTATAGCTAACCAACTGCGAAATACCAGCGGTACCATTAAGCTGGGCATAGGTAAATAAAGCCGCTACGCGGCAGGAAAGTTTTGCCTGTTTGTCAGCAATTAGTTTCGTAAGCTGGAGAATGGCCTCTGTTGCATTCAGACGAGATAATAATTCCTGCTGAGCTGCCAAACGAGCCACATTGCTACCTGCTTTCAATTCAGCTACGAGCTGAGTAATGCTGGCTTTTTTAAGATTAATAAATGGTTTGTAGGCCCAGTTTTTCGGAACTACCCGCACCACGAAGCCTTTGCCAGGGTTACCCGAATACCCGGCACCATCCCATGCGGCCAGATACGCCCGGCCCGAAGCATCAATATCTATGTCGGTAATCTGGGGGAGTTTAATGAACTCTTCTTCCTGTTGGGTATACGTGGCCTGATCGGGCTTAATGCGGTGAATGAACAGATGATTACGTCCCCAGTCGGCCATCATGGGTACATTATTGTATTGAGCTGGCCAGGTATCATCATCAATAAAGAAAGAGCCCGTGCCCGACCCACCGCCCAGGTCCACCAGAGCAGGAATTATCTCATCAGTAAAATTTTTGAACAGGATTGGGTATCCGTATTCTCCAGACTGTAAATGATGGCTAAAACGAATGTTCCAGCCGCCACCGTCGTTTGTATTATCTCGCGTAAAGACGTTCATGAAGGGATCAATGGCTACGTCATAGATATTACGGGTTCCGTGTGAGAAAAGCTCCATTTCGGTTCCGTCAGGCCGTACCCGCACAATACCGCCGCCTAGCATAGTCAGTTTTTTACCTGAGCGATCCGTTGCATTATGGAATCCAAAGTCTCCTACGGCAATGTATATCCAGCCATCAATACCCATACGAATACCATTGGTGGCGTGGTCAGTTCCGCGGCTTTGCAAATAGGTTGGGTTACTGATGTGCTCGATGAGTGGTTGGGAAGGGCCATCGGCTACGCCGTCGTGATTTTTATCTTCGAAAACTACCAGATCCATGCCTGTAGCCAGGCCGCTTTCTTTTGAAAAAACGGTGTGGAGGACAAATACCTGATCTCCGACGGGAAGGATTCCGCGGGGATTATCCACAGAAGCAAACGTAGTATGGCTATCTACTTTTCCATCATCATTGCTATCCACTAATCTGACAATGCTTCCATTTCCGGGTTTTTTGCCTAATGATCCGATCATATCTACGCCTACGTATACTTCACCCGTAGGAGCCACCGCCAGGCAGGCGGGGCTTGGTGTCAGATCAGGGCCTGCGAAAGGCGTGAGTGAAAAGACAGAAGGCCAGACAGCACCATTGGGCATTGAGTCCCGTCGGGCAATGTACTGCGTTTGAGTTTCTTTTTTTTGGGGAACCTTCCAGAAAGAATTCCATAACACCAGTAGTGAGGTAACAAAAAGGACAAGACTTACTTTATACATGGATGATTTAAAAATTAGGTATAAGAGGTAACACCCTACACGAACAACTACTGAGCGGAATGGTAGTCATTGCACAGAAAGGTACTGTAAAGCGGCCAATCTCGTGGAAGTCTGCTATCACTTTAGTTAAAAATGCGTTCAAAAAGGTGATTTAAGCGTTTAATAGCTAACCAAATGAGGGTATGAAATAAGTGTCAATAACACAAAAAGTTGGTCTGATTCGTGAGGATAGCAATTTTTATGGGAAAAGGTCTTATTCCCGGAACGAAAAAAGCCCCTTCCCCCAGGAATAGATAAATATACTCTCAGCCAATGAGAATCTGTTATATTCGCCCTAACCTTTAAACATGCGGATGAATAAATACGCACTAGCCCTTTTTCTGTTATTACCCTGCCTGGGGGCTAAGCCCGGTAAACGCACATGGTTGGCTCTGGGAGATTCCATCACCTATTTAAATGATCATAAGGATGAAACAGGTAACCGCATTACGAAGGGATACCTGACTCTTATGAAGGAGAAACATCCAGAACTTGAGTACATTAATCAGGGACATAATGGCTGGACTGCCGGCCAGATTGCCGAACGAATTGCTTCTCTCGGATTAGCAAAAGCAGAGGTATATACGGTCTTTCTGGGAACGAATGACTGGTGGCAGGGGCATGCCTTGGGGCGGATGTCGGATTATGAGAATAACACCGGTATTCAAACAATTTATGGCTCCTTTCGGATTATTATTGATTATTTACGCAAACTCAATCCGAACGCCAGAATTATTTTGCTAACGCCCATGCAACGGGGCGATTTTGTGTATATCAACAACTATAAAAATAACGCCTTTGGCTCTTATAAGCCTAAAAATGGCCAGACTTTAGAAGAGATAGCCAACGGAATTTCCGTAATAGGAAAACGGGCGGGCTGTCCGGTAGTTGATCTTTATCACGACAAAGAACTGACACTGGAACGAATGGTAAAATTCAAACGAGTAAGAGATCCTAAAACGGGAGACTATCGCAATTACCGTTATCCTGCTTATATTAATATTCCTTTTGATCCTGCTAGCGATGAATACCCTTACCCGGAAGCGGCTATTGATTTAACGTATGATGGCTTACATCCATCGGATGCGGGCTATGAGATTATCACCAGACGCCTGGCCAGGAAATGGTAATTACAGAGGCTTTTATCACTTTCAAAGCAAAGCAGCGGGCTGGAATTCCAGCCCGCTGCTTTGCTTTATTCTGTTACTAATAATTTCATTAGTTCTTCTGCCGCCACCTGACTTTTCTCCTGAATAAAAGGTCGTGGGGTACGATCTCCGATTTCATATACGAGCGACTGAGCTCCGTACGTTTTAAAGAAATAACTGTAAGCAGTATAAGTTGGGCCACCCAAATAAAGGGGTTTCACATTAGGCTCATAACCTGGTAAACGGCCCTTTAAATGAGCCAGCCAGGTAGGAATAAATTCGCGGTTTGTTTCGATCAGTTTAGGGTCGACGGTGTAATAAATATCATCACCAGTGGAATGGAAGTCCAATCCAAAAACGAGTTGATTGCCGGGTTGTTTAATCTCACGAATTAAAAAATCCCGCACCGCTTTTGATTCAGGCTGGTGAAAAGTATCGTAATCTCGGTTAAGGTCAATACCACCACTATTATGTCGCCAGAAGCCTTCGTCAACGCCATCCGGATTTAAAAGCGGCATCACGTAAATCAGGTATTCGCTGCGGAATTTCTTTGCTAATTCCGAATCTCCTGCCAATGTTTCAACGAAAGCCTTAAGAGCAAGGTGGCCGGTTACTTCGGGAGGATGCTGCCGACCGGTGATAATGATCCGCTTTTTGCTGGACAAATTTCCAATGCGAAGTAGAGGTAAGGCCCGGCCATCCCGGCTTTTACCAAAAGATTCACTTTTGATATATGGCTTTTTGGTGAGGGTCTTAATCCAGGCCTGGACGTGTTTAGAAGTAGTTAGTTCCTGGGCGGCAACCCAGAGGGTATCACGACTTACAGATATGGGAAAACTGTACGAGACTGGGGCCGATTCACCTGAATCGGAATGATTTAACTCCGTCCAGATAGTGCCATCGTGGCTTAACTTAGGCGGATACCTATGACGGCTACCCTGTTGATAAGTCAGTTGCAGAACAATTCGTTTGGGTGTGTTTGACCAAACCTTAAAAGAATACCAGGGGCTTCCATTGATGGGCGTGTTTTCGGAGGTAATTAAAGCCGAATATAAGGTATCATTTACCTGAGTGATACCATTAAGCCGACCGCCTTCAAAGTCGTTTCGGAAAAAAACGGATCCGACTGGAAAAATACCTTTCCACTGTTTTTGAACGGGTTTTGTTTCTGTAGAAACCCCCTGAATGGGGTCTTGTCCTTTAAAAACAGGCTTGTTCTGCGAAAAAGCCACCTGACTCAAACAGCCAAGGGTCAGCAGGAGTAGTTCTTTTTTCATTCGGAAGAAAAACATTTGCAAAAGCCTTCGGATTTTCTGAAGGCTTTTGCAAATGACAGGGTTAATTAATCCAGGAACAATTTATTCGCATTGATTTCAGAGCTTGGCAACGGAAAAATGTAATTTTCATCCGAGGGAGAAACGGCATTGGCTACTACCGAACTACTGGACTTACCAGGAATCGTTTGCAAACGACGCAGCAAATCATTGGAACGGAAGCCCTCACCCAGCAATTCAATACGTCGTTCGATGAGGATAGCATTTACTAAGTCATCCTTTGTAGAAGTCACTGTACTTGAAAATGTATACGAAGCATCTGAACGAGCGTGTACGGCTTGAAGCAAGGCAGCCGCCAGCGTTAAATCTCCCTGCTCGGCAGCGGCTTCGGCGTAGTTTAAGAGCACCTCAGAATATCGAATCACCGGAATGTAATCAATATAAGGCGAAGCTTTGGCATATTTGGTCAGGTAATATAAACCGGAAGAAACTCGTAGTAAATCGCGACGAGCATCAGTACTGGCCCATTGCGACTCACCCAGAATTCCAGCTGAATTTAAATAATACTCGGAGTTGGTATTATAGATATACGCAATAGACGACTGACCAGAGTATGAGTCTGAACTGGTCATCGGCATGGAAAAGATGGATTCTGTGGTTGTATAATCAGAACCGAAGACCGTAGCGATGGAACTTTGTAAGGCATTGGTAACGCCAGTAGTAGCAGAAAAAGGAGCACTGGTTTGGGGTACGATTTTTTTCGCTTCTTCCACTACTTTGGCATAATTGCCCATATTTAGGTATACCCTGGTTTTTAACGCGATCGCTGAATTTTGGTGAGCCCGGGTGGTATTTAACAAGGTAGTTGTATACGTAGAGGGCAAACTGGCTTCGGCTTCATCGAGGTCTTTCAGAATCTGTGTATACACCTCCGCAACCGTGCTACGGGCTAAATCATTATTTTCAGAGCTCGTTTCAGCCTGTAATCGTAACGGAAGCCCCTTAGAGGCACCCTGATCAGCATTGTAAGGGGTGGCAAAAATAGTTACCAGACTGTAATAAGATAGTGCCCTGACAAATTTGGCTTCTGCAGTGTACTGAGCGGCTAATTCGTCACTAATGACACCGGGATTGTCTTCCAGACCCTGGATGAGAATATTAGCGTCGTTAATGGTTACATAAGCGGCCGCCCACAAGTTAGTAATATCGTTTGAACTTGACGTGTAAGCATTTTTCCAACTTAAAAACGCTGTATATTCGTTGTTGGTGACGTTAATAAAATCTTCACCTCGTACGTCTAGGTATAGTAAAAACCGCCCTCCATAGAAACTTGAGCTTTTTAAAGCTTTATACATACCATTAACTACGCCTAGAATTCGGGCAGAGGTGGCAAAAGCCGTTGCGTCACTAATGGAAGTTACGGGTACGGTTTCGAGAAACTCTTTCTCACTGCAAGCCGAGACGGTGAGTACTACACTCAGGCCTACTAAACCGCTAATTTTACGTAAATGAGAATTATATTTTTTCATGAGAATGCTTTTCTAAAATCCTAGATTAAGTCCTAAAGTGAAGGTACGCCCCTGGCCGACGGAGTTCTTTTCGATACCCGGAGTGGTGTTGGAATTACCATTGGATGAAGATTCCGGATCAGTACCTGTGTAACGAGTCAGCAAAAAGGCATTTGATACCTGAGCATACACGCGAATAGAGCTTAGCCCTGCTTTACTGACCGTTTTACTCGGTACCCGATAACCTAACAGGACGTTTTGCAAGCGTAGAAAATCTCCTTTTTCCACGTTATCTGAGATCGGATAGGAGTTACCATACGAAACCTGATCTCCGTAAACCAGTCTTGGCATATCAGTTACCTGACCCGCAGTAGTCCAGCGATTTAAAACTCCCGTGTAGTTATTATAGAAAGTTTGATCTCGCAGGGTAGCTTTGGTACCATTCATGACGTAGTTGCCACCTGCATAGGTAAAGTTCAGGGTGAAATCAAAATCGCGGTATTTAAAATTGTTAACAAAGCCACCATACCATTTAGGAAGAGCATTCCCCAATAAATAATAGTCAGAAGCAGAAATAGCCGAAGCTTTAGTGCCATCCAGGTAGGTCCAGTTGCTTTCTCCTGAAGCTACTGAAGCACTATACTGTACTTGCTCGCCAGCAGCATTAATGAAAATACGTTGGCCATTTTCGGGGTTGACACCTGCTGTTTTGGCTCCATATAAGCTACCAATCGAGTATCCTACCCGGGTTACGTTGGTGGAGTTCGCAGAAGTATGTGTATAGCCGATGATGTCAGCATTACCATCAGCCAGGGCCGTTACTTTATTATTAACATGGGTATAATTCAGGGTTACATCCCAGGAGAAATTTCCTTTACGAATCACATTACCTGAAATACCTACCTCAATACCCCGGTTATACATCGAACCTACGTTTTGCAGGATGGTACTGCCCGGAATTCCTTTTGAAGGTGATTGGGGAGCATCCAAAATCAAACCGTTAACATCATTGTTAAAGTAAGTCAGGTCTACCTGCACACGATTATTCCATAAACCTAAGTCAGCTCCTATATTGGTTTGATCACTGGTTTCCCAGCTAAGGTTAGAATTGCCGGCCTGGCTCAAATACCAAGTAGAGGCACTTCCATACAGCGAAGCACTGTATAAGTTCTGAGCGGCATAGTCACTATTTAGGTTCCCATTTCCAACTCGCCCCCAGCTAGCCCGAAGTTTAATATTAGAGAGGGTCTGGCTAAGAGTCAGGTTTTTGTAAAAAGGTTCTTCTGAAAGAGCCCAACCTGCTGATACCCCACCAAAATTTCCAAATTTATGGCCCGTAGCCAGGGCAGAATTACCATCTCGACGGAAGTTGGCGGTTATGAAATACCGGTCGTTGAAGTCATAACTCAAGCGTCCAAAATAGGAAATGTACGATTTCTCACTAATCGAATTACCGGAAGCAGTGATGGTTGTCCAGCCTCCCTGGTAATTTTCAAAAAAGGGATCGCTGGCAACCGTTGCATAAGCCCCCCAGGATGAATTTTCAAACTTTTGAATATCATATCCTAATAAGCCCGAAACGTGATGTTTGGCAAAGCGATTATCGTAGGCCAGGGTTGTATTCCAGTCCCAGTTATCACGCAGAGCGGATACATTCGTTGCTGACCCTCCAACGGAATACCCCGAAGATCCTAATGAAGGACTTAGATACGAAACATTTTCGGTACGAAGGTGATCTACAGAATAGCTTGTGCTCAGATTGAGGCCTTTTAAAAGCGTAGCCGTAGCAGCAAAGCTGCCAATCAGGTGGTCATTGTCGGTAGTATAGCGGCTGTAATCATATAAAGCAACTGGGTTATAGTAAGTAGGGGTTACCTTATTATTTCCTATTCCCAGATACCCGGTGGAGGTTAGACTATAACTGCCATCGGCATTATAAGCCGTTACGTTCGGTGGTAAAACCAGAGCCATACGAGCTGCTCCAATAATGAGCTGAGTGCTGTTTGGCAACGAACCAGAATTCTGCGATTGATTATCGGTTGAATTATAGGACACATTTCCTCGTAATTTCAGCCAACTGTTTACGGTGTGATCAATGTTAAAACGTAAGCCTTTACGCTTGAAAGTATTATCAACCAGAAACCCCTTTTGATCGGAGTAGTTTACTGAGAAATAATAATTCGTTTTATCCGTTCCACCTGAAATATTAATCCCGTGGTTTTGGGAAACCCCCGTTTGATAAATGTAGTCATACCAGCGGGTATTTACTACTGAACCATCCGCATTGTAAGAAGGAAAAAACAAAGCCGAAGCTACATCATCATTTGAAGCGTTGCCCGATAAAATCTTGGAGTTGTTAACCGCTTCGTTTTTGATGGTCATATACTGCTCTGCATTCAGTAGTTTGGGTAGACGCGTGGCATTTGTAATGCCGGTCCATCCTTCATAACCCACTTTTACCCGGCCTGCTTTACCGCGTTTAGTAGTAATCAGTAATACTCCTGCTGCTGCTCTGGAACCATAGATGGAGGTAGAAGCCGCATCTTTCAGTACGTCAATCGACTCAATATCAGATGGGTTAATGTCTCCAAGTGGGTTATTGGGCACACTGGTACTAGTAGAAATATTACCTGTGTTAATAGGAATTCCATCTACTACAATAAGCGGATAAGAACTTAATGAAATGGAGTTAACACCCCGAATCCGAATTACTGGTGGGTTGTTTAGAACCCCATTTGGAGAGGCGATGCTTACCCCGGTAGCCTTACCAGACAAGGCCTGATCAAAACTTTGTACAGGGAAATCTTTAATCGCCTCCGTGGTAATACGGGAGGCTGAGCCAGTAAATTCTTTTTTCGTCTGGGTACCGTAACCTACTACTAACAATTCGTTGAGTTGCTTGGAGGAGCTCTCTAACTCAATACTTAAATCGGTCGCAGTTGTGACGGCCTGTTCCTGTGACTCGTATCCAACGTAAGAAAAAATTAACGTGGCTTTTTCAGGAATGGATAATTTAAAATTACCCTGGGCGTCAGATGTAGTGCCAACCCCGGTACCTTTTACGGAAACAGATACCCCGGGGAGGCGTTCACCAGTTTGTTTGTCTTTGACTACTCCGGTCAGAATTCGGTCAAAAGGCAATATGGTGTGAGTTGCTTCGGTATGATAAGCAAATGCTGGTATCTGAGCGAAGGTTAGAAGAGACACTAATACAAAGCCTTTTCCCCGCCAGCGAGGTGGTGGGCTACTAATGTATTTTTTTTGCATGAAAAGATAATTAAACTCAGCCGAATGCAAGAATATCCCAGCTTACCCATTCATATGAGTAAGAGAATAATACTTTAAAATTCGACTGAAAGGTTAATAATGAGGTGATAAATGGCGATGCAGGGCCTCAACAATAGTGTTGAGACGAGCACATTCGGAGAGATAGAATACGGAATAGTTTCATGGGAATTAAGAATTAAATAAAAAATTAAGCAAAAACAGGTTGTTGATGATATACTGCTGCTAACTGTGATAAAATGGTATTGACATTACGGAGAGTCGTTTCGCTACCAAATGAGAATCGGACGTTTTCATGGCCAGCAGTACCGGGTAAGGCTTGCAATACGTGTGATCCTCCGGCTAAATTAGAACAAGCACTTCCCCCTGATACATAAATTCCGGCCTCATCAAGTAACCGAACCAATGATTCACCATTTGGTACGTGTGGAAACCGGATATTTATTAAACCAGGCAAACTATTGCTAACGCTCTCACTGTTGCCATTATACGTCAGGTGAGGGAACAAGCTCTTCAGGCCTTTTAAAAAGTGAGCCTTAACGACCCCCAAATGCTTGTTGACTTCAGCCTGTTTGGCAAGAGAAAGCTCTAAAGCGGTGGTAAGTCCCACAATATTGGCAATATTTTCAGTACCTCCCCTCAGCCCATTTTCCTGACCACCACCACTAATGACCGGCGATACCGAACGGCTAGCGTATAGAAAACCTACGCCTTTAGGGCCACGGAACTTATGAGCCGATGCTGTTGCCCAGTCGAGATATGAGAGTGGTATGGGAAGTTTTCCCATGGTTTGAACCGTATCCGAATGGAAGTAAGCCTTATATCGTTTACATAATTCACTTATAATCTCAATGTCCAGAATATTACCCAACTCATTATTGGCGTGCATGAGACTTACTAGAGAATTGGGATATTGCTGAAGTAAACGGATCAGATCGGAGATCTGTACTTGCCCTTTTTCATCAAGAGCTACGTAGTGAATTTCTACAGCTGACTGTTTGAGTGGATTGAGGACGGCTTTATGTTCAATTTTTGAAGTGATGACGTGCCGGATGCCCCATTTCTGGATACTTCCTTTCAGGGCAAGGTTATCTGCCTCAGTACCCCCTGAAGTAAAAATAATATCACTTGGAGTAACATTCAGTAAATCCGCAATTTTCTTCCGACTGTTATCTAAAATCACTTTCGCCTGACGCCCCAACCGGTGTGATGCGGAGGCATTCCCAAACTGCTCGGTAAAATACGGCAACATGCTTTGGAGTACTTGTGGCGAAAGGGGAGTGGTGGCAGAGTAATCACAATAAATGGACATGGCTTTAAGAAAACTTGGGAAACAGGCATTATATAAAATAAAATCTGTACACCCGGTTGAAATCAATTATTACAGTAGTCGTATTACATTTTGGGCAAAAGGTGTCATTATAAAGTGACACAACAAACCCAGCCCAAAGGCTACATGGGAGTTAAAAAATGTACCTGATGCATTGGCGATGGATTATGTGGTTTATAGTCCTAATCACTTAGGCCGGTTAGCACTGATTCCAACTGGAAAGTTGCTAAGAGTTCATCGAGCCGGTCTCTCCCTCTTTCGATATAAGCCACAACTACTTAAGAAGTAATTGAAGACGTCACAAAGATAAGTACATGAATTTCAAAAATGCAAAATAAATCTATAGAATTTGTAGACTAATAGCTGGCAATGACTATTTGTATGGATTAATATTCTGAAGTAATGGGTCACTCTTTACAAAATCCGTTTTTGTAGGCTAACCCAACGCGTTGGGTATCTTGCAGGCCTGGGTAGGTTTCGCGGGGATTCGGAAGACTGACTGCGTACGTCAGCGAATGCTATGGTTTAGGTATTGTGACGGACGAAGTCCAGGTCCAGGCTGGTGGTTCTACTTCCAGCAGGTGTTTTACAAAAAAATCCCGCCGTTTATGCTCGCCATAATCACCGCCAAGGGAATGGTTCATGCCGGGGACGAGTAGGAAATCAAAGTTTTTATTGGCTTTAATGAGGGCGTTCATAAGTTGCATGGTAGAAGATGGATCAACGTTGTCGTCCAGCTCCCCTAAAATCAACAGGAGTTTTCCCTGCAAATTAGCTGCGTGAGTAACATTGGATGATTCGGCATATTCCGGACCAATAGGATAGCCCATCCACTGTTCATTCCACCAGATTTTATCCATCCGGTTATCATGACAACCTGACGAAGAAACCGCTACTTTATAAAAGTCAGGATGGAATAATAAAGCTCCCATTGAGCTTTGACCACCCGCAGAATTGCCGAAAATGCCCACTCGGGTTAGGTCCATATAGGGATATTTTTGAGCCGCAGCTTTTATCCAGAGCATTCGGTCTGGGAACCCACTGTCTTTCAGGTTTTTCCAGCAAACATCGTGAAAAGCTTTCGATCGGTTTGACGTGCCCATTGCATCCAGTTGCACCACAATAAAGCCCAGTTCGGCCAGTTCATGAAGAGATCCCCTCGAATCGGTAACAAAGTTTTTGGGAACAAAAGAATCATGTGGCCCGGCGTAGATGTATTCAATAACTGGATACTTTTTTGCGGGATCGAAGTTGGTAGGACGGATAATCATTCCCCAGATGTCGGTTTTCCCATCCCGCCCTTTTGCTGTAAATACTTCAGGCATTTTCCAGCCTGTAGCCAGCAATGGAGCAATATCAGCTTCTTCCAACTTCATGATGACCTTTCCCGTTGCCACCTCCCGAAGTATAGTTTGTTGTGGAGCGTCAATACGGGAATAACAGTCAACCAAGTATTTATAATCCGGTGAGAAAAATCCCCGATGATTTCCATCTTCGGAAGTAATGGCCCTAAATCCGGTACCATCAAACTTAACCTGATAATATTGAATCAGATAGGGGTCCTGAGTTTTTTCATGGCCACTGCCTTCGAATAGAATGGTGCGGTTGGCTTCGTCTACATATATTACTCGCCGTACTACCCAGTCTCCTTTGGTGATTTGATTTTTAACTTTACCGGTTTTAGTATCATAGAGATACAAATGGTTCCAGCCGTCCCGCTCGGATGCCCAAATCATTTCCTTTCCATCGGCCAGGTCGTAACGATACTTTTTCCCGCTGTAATGGATGAACGTTTTACTGGTTTCAGTAACGAGGTTTTTCACTAGGCCTGTTGTATCAAGTTCCATTACATTGTAAAGCTGGTGTCCTCGCTGATTATATTCAAAGCTTATTGCCCGGCTATCATTTCGCCAGTGAGGAGTCGATAAGGCATATTGCTCAGAAATCTGTTCATAAGGTACAGCAAAAGATTTTCTGGAACTCAGCACAAAAATCGTCGGAATTCGTTGAGGCAGAGCATCGCCGGGTTTCAGGTAGGGGCGGGTGTGCAGCTTAGGCTGGAGTTGATCCGCTGGAGAGGACTCAATCAAATACAGCGTATGGGGTACATTCGCCCGAATTTTCGTAGCGGCCAGTTTTCGTGAATCAGGCGACCAAATTAAATGGGTAGAGTAATAATCGCCTTCAGATCCATCAAAGCTCAAAGCAAACGCTTCTTTAGGTTTATTCTTGGGCTGAACATAGACATTATGGTTTCGAATGAACGCTTCATAACGACCATCTGGTGAGGAGATAGGCCGACCTTCCCGCTCACTATTCTGAGCTCCCCAGTACTCACCGTTGCGGGTGTTTGTAACAACCTTTTTAAGTGTACATTGATAGTCAGTGAGTGAACAAACCCAAATACTGTCTCCTAGCTTAAATTCAACTGTAGTCGGTGAAAGGGTCATTTCGGAAAAGGGTAAATCATAGGGATGTACTGTTTGGCGGAGAACCGTTGCCAACGAACTGGCTAACCGGGTCTGGTCAAAAGCAGCTTGCCTGCTACCCTGGTGGGCATCTACTTTAACAAATTCCTTTCCCTGGGCAGTTTGTTTCTGATACCAGAAAAAAGGGTCCTGTTGATGCCACTGAATGGTCTGTGGAGCGTGATACACTTTGTTTTGAAAGGCTCCGTTTAAATATTCCGCTCGTTGATAGTCGGCTAGGATACCTTGTCCGTAACTAGTAGCATTAACAAGCCAGGCGGTGAGGCAGGTAATAAACAAATTTTTAAGCAGAGGCTTCATGGCAAGCTTTTTAAGGGGAAGAGAAACAAATGCAATAAACACATTCTATCGCATAGGCAAATGCAGCCAGCCGCTTTAAAATCAAGGTATTTCTACGAAATCCATTCATAAAAGGCTATTGATCAGGTTGACTAGTTGCCATCGTTAGTACTTGAATATTAAGTTCGGTCCCGGTATTAAGTTTGTATAACCTTTCTTCTTCTATTGTGAGGTATATTGCAGATGCCCATTGGATGGTTCATATCAGAGAATATATCTAAATTAATGTCTAAACGATCTGCTATTTTGCTGGGAAGTATCACTGCCAAGTTTTTCCTGCAATACTTCCTGATTTCACCTGAGTATGATTTACATCGGGACGAATATCTGCATCTTGATCAGGCCTCACATCTTGCCTGGGGGTATTTGTCTGTTCCTCCCTTTTCCTCCTGGGTGGCTCTGATCGTTCGGGGGCTTGGCAACTCGGCTTTCGTTGTTCGCTTATTTCCTGCTCTTTTTGGTGCGTTAACAATCCTGGTAGTTTGGAAAACAGTAGAAGAGCTGAAAGGAAGTTTATGGGCATGTGTTCTGGCGTCTGTCGGTCTGTTGTTTTCAGTGTTACTACGATTAAACCAACTTTTTCAGCCTAATTCCTTTGACGTACTCTGCTGGACAACCTTATATCTTACCATTATCAAGTACATACATACTAAAAACCAGCATTGGCTTTACGTTTTCGCAGCCGTTTTTGCGGTTGGTTTTCTGAATAAATACAATATCTTTTTTCTGCTGATTGGTTTTGTTCCCGCGGTACTCCTCACTAAACAGCGGAAATTATTAGCTAGTCCTCATGTTTACCTGGCCTTAGTGGTGGGCATCTTGCTTATTTCGCCGAATCTGATTTGGCAATATCAGCATGGCTTTCCGGTTGTTCATCATATGAAATTATTGACGGAAAAACAGCTGGTTCACGTAAACCGGATTGATTTTTTAAAGGAACAGCTTCTCTTTTTTATGGGCTCCTGGATTATTATCATTGCTGGCCTGTACGGGTTGCTGGTTTATGAACCGTTCCGTGAATATCAATCGTTCTTTTTTGCACTGTTTTTTACAGTAACTATTTTCGTTATGTTACGAGCCAAAGGCTATTATGCGATTGGGCTTTATCCTATTTATATAGCATTTGGTGCTGTTTTTATAACCGTTAAACTTCAAGCCAGATGGGCCCGGGTAGCTTTAATGGCTTTGCCGCTGTTGTGTTTTATTCCAATGTATCAGATAGCGTTTCCCAATAAAACACCACAACAAATGGTTGAGCATGCTGAGGGATATCGAAAATTTGGTCTTTTACGTTGGGAGGACGGTCGCGATCATTTGCTTCCTCAGGATTTTGCTGATATGCTGGGTTGGCAGGAATTAGCCCAAAAAGTAGATGCCGTTTATGCTCGTTTACCTGATCCAGAAAAAACACTGGTATTATGTGATAATTATGGACAGGCCGGGGCGATCAATTACTACACTAAACAAAAAATCAGGGCGGTTAGTTTTAATGCTGATTATATCGATTGGTTTGACCTTAACAGACACTATCGTCACCTTATTCGAATCAAAAATGCTCATGAGAAAGCTAGTGAGCTCAAAGAAACAGGGCCATTTTTTACTACTGGCTGTGCCGTAGATTCTATTACTAATCCATTTGCCAGAGAATGCGGAACCATTGTTTTCGTTTTTAAAGACGCCAAAGTGGATATTACTAGTCGGCTGGCCAAAGAAATACAGGAAGAGCACTGGTAATCTGATCAGTTAACAGGTTATTAACGGATGAAACAAATTAGGATACTTAAAGTTATTAAAGCATGAACTTGAAATGTAGGAAACAAAACTTCTTTTTGAATACGGGAATAGGCAAGGCCATAGAAACCATTAAACGGTGGATGTCCTAATTAATCTTAATCTTTATTGCTGGGAGTTGATACTAATTCCAGAACCTCAATATATTTGATCTATAAACACCTCTGATATTAGTATGGAAAATAACAAGCCAGATAGCACGAACGAAAATCATCATTTCAAAGGGGATATTGATAAATGCCCCTTTCATAATGGAAGCCTGAGCAATAGTGCTGCCGGAGGTGGTGCCAGAAACTATACCTGGTGGCCAGATCAGTTAAAATTGTCGATCCTGCGGCAGCATTCTGCTTTGTCCAACCCAATGGATAAAGATTTTAACTACGCTGAAGCGTTTAAAACGCTTGATTTGGAAGCCGTAAAAAAAGATCTTCACAACTTAATGACCGATTCGCAGGACTGGTGGCCAGCTGACTTTGGTCATTATGGCGGTTTATTTATTCGCATGGCCTGGCACAGTGCCGGAACCTATCGGGTAGGAGATGGCCGGGGTGGGGCAGGGCAGGGCTTACAACGTTTTGCTCCGTTGAACAGTTGGCCTGACAATGTTAGTCTGGATAAAGCACGCCGATTGCTTTGGCCGATCAAAAAGAAATACGGTCGCAAGCTTTCCTGGGCTGACTTACTCATCCTGACGGGCAACGTTGCCCTGGAATCTATGGGCTTCAAAACCTTTGGCTTTGCGGGAGGGCGTGAAGATGCCTGGGAAGCAGATGAATCAGTTTATTGGGGAGCAGAAACCACCTGGCTAGGTGGGAATATTCGCTATGCTCATGGCTCTGAAGGCGTAGTACAAGATCACGGCGTGTTGGTATCTGACGATAATGCTGACGGTGATACGCATTCGCGTAACCTTGAAAAACCACTGGCTGCCGTACAAATGGGGCTTATCTATGTTAACCCTGAAGGGCCAGATGGAAACCCCGATCCACTTGCTTCGGCTAAAGACATTCGTGATACCTTTGGCCGAATGGCTATGAATGATGAAGAGACGGTTGCCTTGATTGCCGGTGGACATACCTTCGGCAAAACGCATGGGGCTGCCCCGGCGGATCACGTTGGCAAAGAACCCGAAGCAGCGGGTATTGAAGAACAGGGCTTTGGCTGGAGCAATAATTATGGTTCGGGTAAAGGAGCCGATGCCATTACCAGCGGCCTGGAAGTAACCTGGACTAAAACACCAACGAAGTGGAGTAATGACTTCTTTGATCACTTGTTTGGGTTTGAATGGGAACTAACGAAAAGTCCTGCTGGAGCTCATCAATGGGTTGCTAAAAATGCGGATGCCATTATCCCGGATGCTTTTGATAGTTCCAGGAAACATCGACCCAAAATGCTGACGTCCGATCTGGCTCTGAAGTTTGATCCAGTATATTCAAAAATAGCGAAGAAGTTCCATGAAAATCCCGAGGCCTTTGCGGATGCTTTTGCCCGAGCCTGGTTCAAGCTCACTCACCGGGATATGGGGCCAAGATCCCGGTATCTGGGCTCTGATGTGCCGGAGGAAGTTTTACTCTGGCAGGATCCGATACCAGCCCTTGATCATGATCTAATTAACGATCAGGATATTGCTGCTATAAAATCAGAAATTCTGGAATCTGGCTTATCGGTTTCCCAGCTGGTATCAACGGCCTGGGCTTCGGCTTCGACATTCCGTGGCTCTGATAAACGTGGTGGTGCCAATGGGGCACGCATTCGGCTGGCTCCTCAGAAAGACTGGGCTGTCAATAACACGCCGTTAGTTACTGAAACCTTGGCTAAACTGGAAAGCATTCAGACAAAATTCAATCAGGCACAAACCGGTAATAAAAAAGTTTCACTGGCCGATCTGATCGTTTTAGGAGGATGTGCCGGGGTTGAAAAAGCCGCTCAGGCGGGCGAATACGGCATTCGTGTGCCGTTCACTCCCGGGCGGATGGACGCTTCGCAGGAAGAAACGGATATAGAGTCTTTCGGGTATCTAGAGCCACTTTCTGACGGATTCCGAAATTACCGGAAAGTTAAAACACCCGTTTCAACAGAGGCACTATTAATTGATAAAGCACATTTGCTAACCCTTACGGCTCCCGAGCTGACGGTATTGATAGGTGGAATGAGAGCTTTAAATGCCAACTTTGATGGTTCCTCTAAAGGTATTTTTACAGATCGTCCCGGAGTTTTAACGAATGATTTTTTCGTGAATTTGTTAGATATGAATACGGCGTGGAAAGCTGTTTCTGCTGACCAGGAGCTTTACGAGGGAACGGACCGAGCTACGGGTGAAAAAAAGTGGACGGCTACTCGTGCAGATCTGGTCTTTGGATCCAACGCAGAACTTAGGGCTATTGCTGAAGTATATGGTAGTGTAGATGGAAGTGAAAAGTTTGTTAAAGACTTTGTAGTAGCCTGGAACAAGGTAATGAATCTGGATCGTTTCGATTTACACCGTTAATTTAATAGCTCAATTCTCGTTAGTATATTCAAGAACTACGGTAAAAATATTCAACTTTTTACCGTAGTTCTTGAATATTAATTGTTCTTATGAAACCAAATGACGTATATTCTTTAGCGTTCTTTATTATTTTTTTGCTTTAGAAATTATAAAAAGGTAATAGATAGCAATCCGAATGCTTTAATAATTGACTAAATTACTTTATAGTAAGCATCTGATTTTTTGTTGGTTAATTCTTTAATTAAGTGTTAATGAAGATAATGCTTTCTTGAATTCATGGATAATATCTGTTATTCATTCCTGATCTAAAAAAACGAATTCTCAGGCATAAATTGTATTTGCAATACCGTTTATTGCTGCGGGCTATAGTTAGAGGCAGCTCAAATTTCTTTTCTTAAAGTAATTCTACTGTAGTTTGCTTTTATGGAAGTGTAAGTACCCAATTAAAAACAAGATGGAGACATAATTGACGGACTTAAGTGTATGTAATCAATAGGTTGGTTAAACTTGACGATATCTTTAAGTTAACGTATAAAAAGGAACATTAATCTAACAACATACATGACATTTTCAGAACTATTAAAAAAGATTTTGAGATGTGTTAGAGGAAACATTTGAGAGAGGGGAGTGACTAGAAATAGTATTTTCTAATAAAGGGGGCTACCAGAAGCAGCCCCCTTTCAGAGCTTCGTCCCGCAACCCGTGCTGTTCGATTTTGCTCTGTTCAATCAGGGTCCAGCTGATTGTTTCATTTTTCCATTTTGTCCAAAAATGGGTTAAAATGACTGTAAATATAGATAGTATTAATCAAATAGTAATCAAAATACTAAGTATAATATTGATGTAAATCTATTTTTAAACAATAATATTGATTTTTGGTAAAGTGTTTACCTGTTTTTAGAGGGTGTTCAGGTTTCTTTTTTGAGTTGTTAAAGTTGCTTATTGTGTTGGATTAGTTAAAGGTTAAGAGGGAGTAGGTTATGGTTAATTTATGTTGTGTGTTTGGATTGGTATCTAAGGTATAATTTGATATTAAAACGTTATTTATACGTTATGATTATGTGTATTGATATAACTTACTTAAAATATGGATAATTCATCCCTTAAATCAGTAACCGATGAATTATAGGGGTTCCTGGATTGCTAAGTGTAGAAAACAGGATTCATCATTTCTGGCCTGCAGCCTGTTTGGTAGTAAGTAAACTTTTATTCTAATCTGAATAATTCGAAAGGCTTAAACTTTCAAGGGCGGGAGAGGCTCTATAGGGGTTTAAATGGACTAAAATATGTGGAAAGCAGATTAAGAAAGCAGTATATATTATTTAACATAACTTAAATTATAAAACTAATTTGCTCGTACCACATCCCGATTTTAACCTACTTTTAATATGGTTCACTACGTCTAATCAAGTAAATGGGTATACTTTTGGTATATAAAAAAAATACAAATATTTATTAAGCACTTGATTGTCAAATAGATATAAAATTATTTTTATAATATTTCTTAGTCTGATTTTATAATATCTTTCTTTAGTTATATTCTATTTTGTGTGACATTTTTTACCAATTTGTTACCTACGTGTCTATAACTATAAGAAACACTGTTAAACTACTTTCTAAACGTGTGTTCTTGAAGTGCATAGAATGAAACTAGTAATTCGATTTTTTGTACCACTTTGTTTTACATTAATTCTCTCTTACTGTTACGTGTATGCATCTACGTATCAGGAGGCGGTTCATCATTGCTTTATAAAATCTATTAATTACACTGTTCATAAGGCACTTATCGGTTATAACGCGGCTCATAAAAAAAACAAAAATACTGACATAGACATTACCTTAAATAAGGAAGAGGAAGAAGAAAGAGTTTCATTTGAAAAAGGAATAGAAGTTGGTTATTATGTACTGAAAGCTGATTTACTGAATACCTGTACGCATCTCTATTCTCGTCTGAAAAACAATGTATTAGTTAGTAGAAATAAGCTTTATTTCCTGACCAATCGCTATATTGTATTTCGTATGATTAGAATTTGAACTACCACGTTTAGTAACAGATCACCTTATCCATTTACTGTTATACTGAAGGCCTTATTTAGTAAGGTACATGTATTGTATTGTTTTCAAACATATTCCCCCATATTAATTCTTAAAAACCACTTGCTTAAAAGCAAATCCACTATGAAGCGAATTATCATATTGATGAGCTTGTGCGGATTATTCTACCTCACAAGCTGTGAATCCAAACAGGAAGCGAAGGAAGAGGTAACCAAATATCTGGTTACTAGTCCTTTACAGCAAGACACCACAATTACCCAAAATTACGTGTGTCAAATTCACTCAATCAGCCACATTGAGTTGAGAGCTTTAGAGAAAGGCTATCTTCAGAACATTTACATAGATGAAGGACAGTTCGTGAAGAAGGGGCAACTGTTATTCAAGATCATGCCTAACATATATCAGGCCGAAATGATGAAATCTCAGGCCGAGGTAAAAGCTGCTGAAATTGAAGTTGATAATACTCGTCCCCTGGCCGAAAAAAATGTCGTAGCAAAAAACGAATTAGCGATGGCCCTCGCCAAGTTGGAAAAAGCAAAAGCAGAACTAGCCCTAGCACAAACTCATTTACAATTTACTGAGATCAGAGCTCCATTTGACGGCATTATTGATCGTTTTCGGGTGCGGTTAGGTAGCCTTGTAGACGAAGGTGAACTATTAACAACCCTATCAGATAACCGCACTTTATGGGTTTATTTCAATGTGCCAGAAGCAGAATATCTGAATTTTAAATCGCATAACCAGACAGGTGATAAAATGAAAGTGAATCTGCTGATGGCCAATAATGAACTCTTCCCACATAAAGGAATAGTTGAAACGATTGAGGCTGACTTTGATAATGAAACAGGTAACATCGCCTTCCGGGCTACTTTCCCTAACCCTAAAGGCTTACTGAGAAATGGCGAAACCGGGAATATTCAAATGGTAGTGCCGCTTAATAATGCCATCATCATTCCCCAGAAAGCTACGTTTGAAATTCTCGAAAAGAAATATGTATACGTAGTAGGAAAAGACAATAAAGTGCATTCCAGAGAAATTACGATTGGTGCAGAAATGCCTGATCTATACGTAATTAAAAGTGGCTTAGCTGCTGATGAACGGATCATGCTGGAGGGTATTCGTAAGGTACGTGACAATGATAAGATAGCGTACAACTACGAAGATCCAAAATCGGTTATTCCGAAATTGAAAGTATATACCGAATAGCATTCGTATTCAAAAAAGGAAAAGCATGTTTAAAGAATTCATTCATAGGCCAGTACTTGCCATTGTCATTTCGCTGGTCATCATTTTTACGGGTATCCTGGCTATTAACAGCCTGCCTATTTCGCAGTTCCCGGAAATTTCACCGCCAATGGTTATCGTACGGGCTTCGTATCCAGGGGCTAGTGCGAAGGTATTGACAGAGTCTGTTCTTATTCCTATGGAGCAGGCTATTAACGGGGTTCAGGGCATGAAATACATGACTTCCGACGCCACCAGTGCGGGGGAAGCCAATATTCAGATTGTGTTTAACCTCGGCACTGACCCTAACCAGGCAGTAGTAAACGTAAACACCCGGATTGCCCAGGTATTAAACCGTTTACCTATTCTGGTACAACGGGAAGGGGTTATTGTAAACCGGATTGTGCCGAACATGTTGATGTATGTCAACTTATACAGCAAAGAAAAAGGGGCTGATATGAAGTTCCTCTTCAACTTTGCCGGGGTTAACATGATTCCTGAGTTACAACGTCTGAGCGGTATTGGTCAGGCAAGTATCCTGGGTAGCCGGCAATATGCCATGCGTATCTGGTTAAAGCCTGATCGGATGAGAGCCTATAACATCGCTGCCGATGAAATTATGGAAGCCCTGGGTGAACAAAGCGTAATCGGATCACCCGGGCGTATCGGGCGAAGTGATGGAAAACGGGCGGAAGCTCTGGAATATGTATTGACCTATCAGGGACGATTTAACGACGTTGAGCAGTATAAAAACGTGATTGTCCGGTCCAACCCGAATGGTGAAATTCTACACCTTTCGGATGTAGCAACCGTTGAGCTGGGTAGCGAATATTACGATATCTATTCAAACCTGAATGGATACCCTTCTGCTGCTATCATGCTAAAACAAACGTATGGTAGTAACGCAAGTGACGTAATTGAGGAAGTAAAAGAAAAACTGGAGGAAATGAAGAAAACTACCTTCCCTCCGGGTATGGACTACGAAATCAGCTATGACGTTTCGCACTTCCTGGATGCTTCCATTGAGAACGTTATCCATACGCTTCGGGACGCCTTCATTCTGGTAGCATTAGTAGTGTTTGTTTTCCTCGGCGACTGGCGTTCTACGCTCATTCCGACAATTGCCGTTCCGGTTTCACTGATTGGTGCCTTTATGTTCATGCAGATGTTTGGGCTAACCATCAACATGATTACCCTCTTTGCCCTGGTATTGGCAATTGGTATTGTGGTTGATGATGCCATTGTGGTAGTGGAGGCCGTGCACGCCAAGATGGAAGAAAAGCACCTCTCTCCCTATAAAGCCGTTAAGGAAGTATTGGGTGAAATTAGTGGGGCCGTTATCGCCATCACATTGTTAATGACTGCGGTATTCGTGCCCGTTGCTTTCATGTCTGGCCCGGTAGGTATTTTCTACCGACAGTTCTCCATTACAATGGCAACCTCAATTGTTCTTTCTGGTCTGGTAGCCTTAACCCTTACACCGGTTCTTTGTGCGATGATCCTGAAGAACAATCATGGTAAGCCGAAGAAGAAAAATATCATCGATAAATTCATCGATTCGTTTAACCGTGGTTTTGAAAAACTGACGGGCAGATACGTAGGCTTACTTCGATTGATCGTAAACCGGCGTGTGGTTACTTTCGGGTTATTACTGGTTTTCGGGTTAGGTATCTTTGGAATTACCAGTAAACTACCTTCTGGTTTTATTCCCAGTGAAGACCAGGGGATGATTTACGCGATTATCCAGACTCCTCCGGGTTCAACACTCGAACGTACGAATGACATTGCCCGCCAACTTCAGGGCATTGCTGAAAAAGTAGAGGGCATTCAGTCTGTTTCGGCATTGGCAGGATATGAAGTATTAACAGAAGGGCGTGGTTCAAACGCAGGTACTTGTTTGATTAACCTGAAAGACTGGTCTGAACGGAAACAAACCGTTAACGAGATCATCTACGAACTGGAAGAAAAAGCCAGAGTAATTCCGGGAGCAACAATCGAATTCTTTGATCCGCCAGCCGTACCGGGTTATGGTGCTGCGGGTGGGTTCTCTCTACAGCTGCTTGATAAAACTAACTCTGGTGATTACCGTCAGCTTGAAAAAGTCAGCGAAGATTTCATGACTGAGCTGAAAAAACGGAAAGAACTGACGGGTCTGTTCACCTTCTTCAGTGCCAACTATCCTCAGTACGAGTTGGAAATTGACAATAAACTGGCAATGCAAAAAGGCGTGTCGATCGGAAAGGCAATGGAAACTCTTTCCATTCTGATTGGTAGTACTTATGAGCTTGGTTTCATTAAATTCCAACGCTTCTTTAAAGTATTCGTGCAGGCTTCACCTGAATACCGACGCTTACCCGAGGATATTTTACAGCTCTACGTAAAAAATAACCGGGATGAAATGGTGCCGTTTTCGTCCTTCATGAAAATTAAGAAAACCCAGGGAGCCAACGAAATTAACCGGTATAACATGTACAATACAGCGGCCTTCCGGGGTGCTCCTGCCAAAGGATATAGTAGTGGTGAGGCTATTAAGGTTATTCAGGAAGTAGCTAAAAAGACACTCCCCCGTGGGTTTGATATTGACTGGGCGGGTCTTTCAAAAGATGAAACCATGCGTGGAAATGAAGCGGTGGTCATCTTCCTGATTGTCTTGGGCTTTGTGTACATGGTGCTTGCTGCCCAGTATGAAAGCTTCCTGTTGCCATTGGCCGTTGTGCTCTCATTACCTGCTGGGGTGTTTGGGTCATTTATGTTGATTAAGTTAATGGGCCTGGCCAACGATATTTATGCTCAGGTAGGGCTTGTCATGCTGGTTGGCTTGTTGGGTAAAAATGCCGTGTTGATTGTGGAATTTGCCGTTCAGAAGCACCAAGAGGGTATGACGGTGCTAGAGTCGGCAATTGAAGGAGCTAAAGTACGTTTCCGCCCAATCTTAATGACTTCCTTTGCATTCATTGCAGGTCTGATCCCGCTTGTAGTCGCAACGGGCCCCGGTGCCATCGGTAACCGTACGATTGGTTCTTCTGCCTTAGGTGGGATGCTTTTCGGCACTGTATTTGGTGTGATCATCGTACCCGGTTTGTATTACATCTTTGGAAGCCTTGCTGCAAAAAGTCAGCTTATTAAACACGAAGCTGAAAATCCCCTAACTGAAGAACTGCAACATCATGTCAAACATTAGAATTGCTCAATACTTGGGGATAACCTTGTTATCCCTCATGTATACAGCCTGTAAAGTCCCTTCTCTGGTACCGAAAACCGAGAATAAGAAGGTTCCTGCAAGCTATACTACTTCGCAGGACTCTACCAACACAGCAAAGCTCAGGTGGAAAGAGTTCTATAATGACCCTTATCTGGTTGCTCTGATTGACACTGCTTTAAAAAACAACCAGGAATTGAATATCATTTTGCAGGAAATTGCCATTTCTCGCAACGAAATCAGTGTACGCAGAGGGGAATACCTGCCCTTTGTTGGCTTAAAAGGCGGTGCCGGTGTAGACAAAGTAGCTCGATATACGAATATTGGAGCAATGGAGGCTACCACGGATATCAAACCTGGTAAAGAAATGCCCGATCCACTGCCTGATTTTGCAGTAGCGGCTTATGCAACCTGGGAAGTTGATATCTGGAAAAAACTGCACAATGCCCAGAAAGCAGCTATTAATCGTTACCTGGCTTCTGCCGAAGGAAGAAACTTCGTCATTACCAACCTGATTGCTGAAATTGCCAATTCGTATTATGAGTTATTAGCACTAGACAATCAACTGGCGATTCTGAAACAGAATATTGAAATCCAGACGAACGCTTTAGGAGTAGTGCGATTGCAGAAAGAGGCCACCCGGGTTACGGAATTAGCCGTTCGCCGATTCGAAGCTCAGGTATTGAATACCCAAAGTCTTCAATACAACATTCAGCAGCGAATCATCGAAACGGAAAATAAGATTAATTTCCTGCTAGCCCGGTACCCTCAGCCTGTTCCTCGTAATATGCAACGTTTTGAAACGCTCATTCCTGAAACAATTCATGCGGGGATTCCCTCTCAATTGCTGGCCAATCGTCCGGATATCCGGCGTGCAGAACAGGAGCTGGCTGCCACTAAGTTAGATGTGCAGGTTGCAAAAGCACAGTTCTATCCATCCTTAAGCATCAGTGCTGCTTTTGGTTATCGGGCCTTTAATCCGGCTTACTTAATCAAGACCCCAGAATCTATTTTGTATTCACTGGCGGGAGAACTGGCTGGACCACTGATTAACAAAAACGCCATTCGTGCTGTGTATGCGAATGCTAACGCAAAACAAACTCAGGCCGCGTATCAGTATGAGCGGACCATCCTGAATGCGTATGTAGAAGTGGCGAATCAGTTGGCAAAGATTGATAACCTGCAAAAAAGTTATGATCTCCAACAACGGGAAGTAGAAGCCCTGACCCAATCCGTCGATATTTCTAATGATCTCTTCCGATCAGCCCGGGCCGACTACATGGAAGTATTACTGACCCAACGCGATGCTCTTGAATCAAGGTTTGAATTAATCGAAACAAAAAAGCAACAACTTAATGCAATGGTTAATATTTACCAGGCATTAGGGGGCGGATGGCAATAATGTCTCCCAAAAGGCCGGGGCTGGAATCTGAAAATGCAGATTCCAGCCCCGGCCTTTTGAAGAAAATAGGAAGGTTTCAAATAATGACTCCTTATTTCCCTGTTATTTTGTTAATCGATACATCAATAAAGCCGAACGCTTTACCAGTGTAGGAATTGAGGATAAATATACAAACTCATCATTGGCATGGGCATTACCACCCAACAGCCCTAACCCATCCAGACCGTTTACATATTCAGCCACAAACGCAATATCACCGGCTCCCCGTTTACCCGGATCCCAAGCTTTTACTTCTCCCTGTCCAAGATCCTGACTAACCTGGCTTAACACTCCTAAAATCGACCTGTTTCCTTCAGTGGGCGGCATAGAAGGATATCCATCTTCAAATGTTATTTCAGCTTGTGTAATGGGTAAATGTTCAGCGACAATGGCTTTCATCTTCGCACGGGTACGCTGAAGTTGCTCATTCGAAATACAACGTAAATCACCTTCTACAATGGTTGTATTGGGCACCAGATTTGTTTTACCCAAAGCCTGACCTTCGATGGTTGACGGGGCCATTTTTACTTCGGTTCCTCCTAAAATAAGTCCCACATTGTATGTTAGTAGTGGTTCCTGCAGTTCAGTATAAAAACGATTTAAAATGCGGGCTGTTTCATAAACCGAACCCGCTCCGGTTTCTTTTGTAAAGATACTTGATGAATGAGCCTGTTTTCCAGTAACATGAAGT
Source organism: Siphonobacter sp. (assembly GCA_047605205.1). Taxonomy (GTDB): domain Bacteria; phylum Bacteroidota; class Bacteroidia; order Cytophagales; family Spirosomataceae; genus Siphonobacter. The sequence continues at coordinate 19,944 of JASGGE010000005.1, read as the reverse complement.
TCCCAACCACTACTACCCCTACGGGCAATGGTGGCATAATCTAGCCCCGTACCTGGTTCAAAAGCTAGGGCAATATCACTCCGTTTGGCAAGCTCAACGATGTCTTTACGACTAAGTTCTAAGGGGTTACCAGGATTTTCTTCATCTCCGTGTAAGACTACTATTATCTGACGATCTTTCAACTGCCCGGTTTCATGAAGAGCTTTCAGGGCATACAACATAACCATATTTCCCCCCTTCATATCACTTGTACCGGGCCCAATGGCAATTGAATCTTTCTGTGTCCATTTTTGAAAAGGGCTCGATGGTTCAAAAACCGTATCAATGTGGCCAATCAGCAACAGACGTTTACCCTTATTTCCTTTTATTTCAGCAATCAGGTGTCCTCCACGTTTCATGTCGGCAGGCATAGTTATCCACTTTGTAATAAAGCCCATTTCATCGAGCATTTTTTTATAAAGGGCTCCTGTTTTTTTTACACCTTCTACATTTTGGGTTCCGCTATTAATGTTGACCGTTTCTTCCAGAAACTGGATTGAAGCGGCGTTATTTTTATCCACCGCTTTTAAAATAGAATTTTCTTCTTTAGAAATTTTCTGAGCATACGCCCAGCCCACCCATACAGTTAAGGCCAGGGTTAGAATGATCACTTTTTGCATAAGATGTTTTTTATTCGGTAAGACCCGCTTCTGCTAGTAATATTAACAAGGCCTGCTGAATCCCCAGGTATCCTTTATCATTCACCCACCATTCATTAAGTGAGTGAGCTCCGCCTCCTACCCCACCTATACCAATGGTAGCGGCAGGCACCCCTTTCGAGAAGGGAATATTGGCATTCGTTGAGCTGCTATTCAGGCTAGGCTCCGCTTTAAAATAGCGTGTAATTGCAATCATGCGTTGAATCAGCGGATTCTTTTCATCATTAAGCCCCGAAGGCCGGTCGCCAACTTTCTTAATGTCCACCGTTAAATCAGCACCCAACCGCTTCGTAGTATTTTCTTCCTTCAGGCCTTTATCAATAGCCGCCAGGAAAATCTGATTAATACCAGCTAGCCTTTGAGCATCTTCTGACCGCATATCCACTTCCATCCAGGATTCATACGGTATGGCATTTACGGATGTCCCCCCGCCAATCACGCTCACACTATACGTAGTTTTAGGACCTGTTCTTGTAAAAACGTTCGCTTCTTTATCAAAATAATAAATGGCTTTGCCTAAAGCATGGTGCGGATTTACCAACCCAAACGAACCATACGAATGTCCACCAGGCCCTTTAAAGGTAACCCGGTATCGAAGTGAGCCTACGCCGCCATTCGTAATGGGGCCAATACCAGCTCCATCTACCGCCAGGTATGAATCAATTTTAGGAGCTCCCGGAATAAACAAATTCTTTACGCCCCGTAAATCTCCTAAGCCTTCTTCCCCGACAGCTCCCACAAACAGCACATCGCCCTGAGTAATGATATTGGTTTGTTTCATTGTTTTCAAGACAGCCAGTACCACTGCCAAACCACGCGTGTCATCACCAATGCCAGGAGCTTTCAGGGTGTCTCCGCTGTACCTTACTTTCACATCCGTTCCTTCCGGGAAAACGGTATCCAGGTGAGCTTCCAGCACTACCGTTTTCTTACCCGTTTTTCCTTTTCGTTTCGCTAATACATTTCCTACATTGTCAATCCAGACTGAATCCGCACCAGCTGCTTTCATCAATTCAGCATATTTCTTAGCACGAACTTGCTCTTTAAAAGGAGGCGATGGGATTTCGGTTAACAGCAGATGGTCTTTCAGGGTTTCGGGTTCAAGATCAAGAATGGTCTGAAAAGCTTTTCTGACGATCGGGTTACCCGCAAGAGTAGAAATCTCGGTTTGATATTTGGCGTCGGCAACCAAAGGCTTTGCTCCCTGTTGAGCGTACACCTGCAAGCAGCCACTCGCTAGTGTAAGAAGAAGTACTTTTTTCATAACATGATTTTCAGGAATGGAAAAGGGTAGTAAAATGTTCCCGAAAACTAAAGAAAACCCATTAAGAAGAAAAGGAAATACTTGATTATTGGCTCTTTAAATAGTCAGGTTCATACATACGAAATTAACAATTCCGTCATATTGTTCTCAGGGGGTTCCTGTATTCTTGCAAAAGAATCCGAATACCATTATGATCAAACCTTTTTTATTGGGAATCGCCTTACTAATCTGGGGGCTAAACGCGTATGCACAACACCCATACACGTCTGCCAATGCCCACTCGCATAACGATTACGAACAGGTTATTGCCCGTGATTTTCTGAATGATCCGGGGGATATTCTGATTGGTGGGGGGTTATCAACGTGGTTACGTAGACGGAGCCTTTGGGACAACTGACCATTCGGGTATTATGGTACCTGTTTGGGCATATGCCCCTCATTCACTTGATTTCCGGGGTGTCTATGAAAACACGGATCTTTACCACAAGATCATGAACGTTTTGGCAAAAATCATACATAAAAAAGTCAAAGCCCACTTACAATCAAGAAGTGGGCTTTGACTTTTTTATGTACTATCCGTTATCGTTTAAGCCTGAAGGCTGGGTATCTCTACTACTTCATTAACCTCAGCCTGGTAGTCAACCTCTGGAACTTCAAATCCGAAGAGATTGAAGAAATCCGTTCGGTATCCGGTTAAATCTCCAATTGCCGGGAGCGATTCGGTAGTGGCGTCCGCCCATAATTTAGCTACTTGTTCCTGAACGTCGGCACGCATTTCCCAATCATCGATACGGATACGGCCTTTTTCATCCAGGGGAACTTCGCCTTCGGTATAGAGACGATCTATAAACAGACGGTTAATCTGTTCGATACACCCTTCATGAATACCTTTCTCTTTCATCACCTTATAGAGCAGGGAAATGTAAAGAGGAATAACCGGAATAGCCGAACTGGCCTGTGTAACCAGAGCTTTATTAACAGAAACATAAGCTTTGCCATTCAGCTCACTCAGGCTTTCTGTAATGGCCTGCGTACTCGATTCGAGGTCGTCTTTTGCCCGTCCGATGGTTCCATTGCGATAAACGGGCTCGGTTACCTCCGGCCCAATGTATGAATAGGCAACGGTGGTAGCTCCTTCAGCTAATACGCCAGCCTCTTTCAAGGCTTCCATCCACATTTTCCAATCTTCCCCACCCATTACCGCAATGGTATTGGCAATCTCTTCTTCTGAAGCAGGTTCTATTGTTACAGTTGATACATTTCCGGTGTGGAAATCAACCGTTTTATTACTAAAAGTGGCCCCAATTGGTTTAAGAACAGACTGATAGGTGTATCCTGTTACGGGATGAGTACGACGGGGAGAAGCAAGACTATAAATCACCAGATCAACCTGACCCAAATCAGCCTTAATCAGATCGATTGTTTTTTGTTTGATTTCGGTAGAAAAGGCATCTCCATTGATACTTTTCGCGTATAAACCCACCTCCTGAGCTTTTTTCTCGAAAGCAGCCGTGTTATACCAGCCCGGGGAAGCCGGTTTGCCAGGAGCAGCGGGTTTTTCAAAGAAAACGCCAATTGTAGCGGCATTGGCTCCAAAGGCACTCGTAATCCGGGAGGCTAGTCCAAAGCCGGTAGAAGCTCCGATCACTAATACTTTTTTAGGGCCAGCAATTGAACCCTTTGCTAAGGTATAGTTGATTTGATTGATGACATTTTGTTCACAACCCGTCGGATGGGACGTCAAACAAATAAAACCGCGAACTCGGGGAGCAATAATCATTCCGTTTATATGCAGAATTTGATAGTAAAAAATCAATTAATGAACAAACCTAGCAGTTTTCCGGGGAATCGCCGCCATGATTAAACAGACTCTTTCGGATTTCAATCAGACAGGTCTGATCTATTGAACCGTATACTTAGTGGCTAGCGTAAGGTTTATTCATCAAATGAACCCGTTTGTAATTGTATTAAATTGCCGAAAAACAAGGCATTCAAAAAGAGCCGGTCAGTCCCGTGCCAGTAATGTCTATAAGTCGGATCATCCGCAAAGAGCACTACTTTGCCCTGGCCGTTCTGTCCTACCAAAATAGAAGCCGTATTATTAATTTTAGCAATATTTGCTTTTGAAACATACCCACTTACATAAGAAGAAGGTTTGTACTGAGCAACGGTTGCATAGTTATCCTTACTCGGCAGCAGAATGGTACTTCCGGTTTTGGTGAAGTAAATCGTGCGATCATGCAGGCCAAAGCCAATCGGATTAGTAATGTCAATATCGGCCAGGAAAATACCTCCGTTAATGCGTCTGGGGGCTTCGGTTTCGGCCCGTACGGCATAATCCACCCGTTCATTTTTCTTTTCAGCGGACGAATCCACATATACCCGCTCTTTCACAAAACCTTGCTGAATGGCCCATTCAGCGGCCGATCGGAACGTAATCAGCGTGCCGCCTTTAGCTACCCAGTTTTTCAATTCTTCAACTGCATTTTTACTGAGTTCACGGTACGTGCCGTTGGGTAAAATTAACACGTTATAGCGTTCAAGACGGGCACGCCCCAACGCCATTATATCAAGCTTACTTAAAGGAAGATTTAGTTGCTGATTTAGTAAAAACCATACTTGCCCTACTTCTGCCGTTCCGCCGTTGGCTCCGGCAACGATGGCGACTTCGGGTTTTCGAACAGGCAGAATATTATTACTTCCTAAGTCAATTCCTTCAAGGCTAAAACCCGTACGAGTGCTGGCAAAGCTTAATTCTGATAACCGGGCTGCTTCAGTAATGAGTTTATACAAGCTGTCTGCTTTCATGGTCTGTCCAGCAACCGGAACGACTAATGACCCATAACCAAACCGCTGGTTACCAGTGGCTGTTTTGCTCATAAAAGGTTTTAGGGCCGTTTTAACCAGTACTCCTTTACCAAGCAAATAATACAGTGCTTTCGAGGCATTATAATCACTCCATGACAGCAGATAGGCATAGGGCGAAGCTCCTCCGGCTACTTCTCCTGTGCGAGGGGGAAGCTGATGAACAGGCTCACCCAGGGGAATCATAGACGGTAATTTTGCGTAAGCCACTCCGTAGGCATGTACGGCAGACCAGGAAGTATTATCATAAAATGTACTGTCTTTCAGTTTAGGGGTTTCTTCGAATAAGGAATGGACAATCCGGAAAAAAGGTTGCTCAGCTGGAACCACATAGGCTTTCCCCTTTTCAAATGTTTTTCCCTGAACGGTTATCGTTTCCCTGAGATCGTATACATTCAATCGGTGACGAAGCACCAGCTGGAGCAATCGCCGGGTTAGCGTTCCATCCTGGCTATCCCCAAAAACAAATGCTTTCGCGGGGTTTGCTTTAGCTTGCGTAATTGCCGACTTGAAAAACTCTTTTTGTAGTTTAAATAGGTTTTCTTTTTCGGTCAGAGCCGCTTTTAAAGTTGCTAAACCTGTAGTCACATGATTCCGAATGGTAAAGGGAAAGGTTACTAAACCTGATGTACTCTCCTGCACAATGCCACGTGAACTACCTTGTTCGAAGGTTACCCCCACAGCTCCAAAAAAATCAGGATAGGTTGAACCGTAAATGGGTGATAAATTATCAAAAGACTCTTTGGTAAAGTACAGTGACCCAATCTGATCTAATGCTTCGGCATGGTATTTAGCTAGTGTAGCATTGAAATCATAAGAAGATTTAGGCAATAATGGGCTTTCATGGCCTGCTGGCGTAGGTTCAAAATAATAGGTGCTATTCGTGCCCATTTCATGAAAATCAATATGTACGTTCGGATACCATTGGTGCGAAAAATCAATTCGGTTCTGACTTTCAATTTGCTCAGCACTTAGCCAGTCCCGATTCAGATCCGTAAAATAATGATTCACACGCCCCCCCGGCCAGGCCTGGTTATGCTCCAGATCAGCAGGATCAGCAACCGGCGGAAACGATTTATAGGCATTATGCCAGTTTGCTGCCCGATCACGCCCATCAGGATTTTGAGCAGGATCGATATGAACAATGGCTTCTTTCAAAATGCGGGCTGTTTCCGGATTTTGGTTTGCTACCAAATAATATGCGGTTAACAGAGCTGCTTCTCCTCCCGATGTTTCGGCTCCGTGTACGCTGTATCCGAATAAAACAATGACAGGATCTGAAGCTTCCAGATTAGGTTTGGCAGGATCTGTCACACTCAGGTGTTTCTGACGAATATTTTCCAGTTTGGCGTAGTTTTCAGGAGCGGTTACTGTCAGAATTACCTGCGGCCGTTCTTCGTAGGTTTTTCCAATAAAACGTAAATGTGCTTTCCCATTTGAACTACGCTCCAGTTCTTTAAAGTAGCTGATGATCTGATCATGCCGGGTAAAATGTGTTCCGATGGAATACCCCAGAAACTGTTCGGGCGTAGGGACTGAAGGGTCAAACGATCCAGCATTTGAAAAAAAATAGGCATTTTGTGCCTGAGCTGTCAGTGTCAGCAGTAAAACAAAAGCAGTAAGAAGTTTTTTCATGGAAAGATTTGAACCCTGTGTTAAGGGACATTTATCACATTACAGTAGAATCCGTCCATAAATTAGGTAAAATCAGAATTCAGGCAAACAGAGTACTGGCAGTCTTTAAAATCATGAGATGAAACCCGTCAGAAGAAAGACATCGTTTCCGATGAATTTGCATAGAACCCGGTCTTTTATTTGCACCTTAATTGAAAAGCGGCTTGGTCTGCCAATGATCCATGTCCTAAAAACATGCTAACCTGGAGGGGGAAATACTCCAGGACTCGCCATTCGGAAAATCGGCTACTCTTTACTTTGTTATGGAAAATTACAGTATTATTTTATTTCTGGTAGCAGTTATGGTCGGCCTATCGGCTCTGGCCGACAAGATCAAATTACCCTACCCTATCCTGATGGTTATTGCGGGCATTGCCGTAGGTTTTTTGCCATATATTCCTAAAATTGAACTGGATCCTGAAGTAATCTTTCTCCTTTTTCTACCGCCCATGCTTTACGATGCGGCTTTTAATATTTCGCTTCAGGAGTTTAGAAAGAATTTCAATACCATCTCTGGCCTTGCGTTTGCTCTCGTTTTCATAACAACCGGTGGAATTGCCATATTAGCCCGTTATTTAATTCCAGGCATGACCTGGCCGCTGGCCTTCGTTTTAGGGTCTATTCTGGCAGCTACCGATGCCGTGGCGGCTACCAGCATTACGAAAGGCCTTGGGTTATCTCATAAAACACGTACCATTCTGGAAGGAGAAAGCCTGATTAATGATGCTTCTGGTCTGATTGCTTATCGGCTCTCAGTAGCGGCAGTTGGCGGTACCTCCTTTGTCTTCTGGAAAGCAGGGTTGCAATTTTTGTTTCTCATTGCAGGGGGTGTATTCGTCGGGATGTGTATTGGTAAATGCCTGGGCTGGATATTCGAACGTATTCCCAAAAAAGGGTTAGTATCCATCAGTTTTACCTTGTTAATGCCTTTTATTACCTATCTGGCGGCCGAAGAATTGCACGTTTCTGGTGTTATTGCCGTAGTAACCCTGGGATTCATGGTTTCTCAATTTGCCCGTAACCTGTTTCCTGACAGCACCAAAGCCCAATCAAAAGCCATTTGGGATATTATTATTTTTATGCTTAACGGTCTGGTTTTTGTGTTAATTGGACTGGAATTTCCGTATGTATTGGCGAATCTGGCGGGCAGAGAAATCATTCCTTTGATAGGTTATAGCTTTTTAATTTGCCTGACAGCCTTAGCAATCCGAATGGGCCGGGTATATCTGCAAAAAATTAATCTGGACCGAGCTTTTCAGAAAACAAAATCAGCCCGTTATGAGGCGGCTCAACTCAACTGGAAAGATTCGCTGATCATTAGCTGGTCGGGTATGCGAGGAATCGTATCTCTGGCAACTGCGTTGGCTTTGCCGCTTAGCTTAAGCAATGGCCAGGCTTTCCCCGAACGAGACCCGATCATCTTTATGTCCGTCATGACTGTCCTGATCACCCTGGTAGGCCAGGGGCTTAGCTTACCCATTTTAGTTAAATTGCTGAAAAACAAATAAATGAAAAATTCGTAGCCGAGATTTTTTTAAATCCAGTCATAGACAATGCCAAATTGCAGCTATATTCGTGCAATAATGCATTCGCTATGACACACGGAACCATTTCGCACACCGCCGTTTATGCTCCTTATGCCGTAATTGATAAATCCAGGCAGGGAATACTTCGTTCAGAAGTTGACCAGTTAGCCACTACTTTAAAACTGACTGACAAGGAAATGGCTCGTCTTCTTAACATGTCTGAACGCAATCTGCACCGTCTGAAATCAGAAGATCGTCTCAGCCGGGATTCCTCAGAACGGTTATTACTCCTTAGCAACCTGCTTCATCATGGCTTGGATGTCTTTGATCAGGATACCGACCTGCTTTCGGAGTGGCTACGAACCCCTTTACGCGAATTACACCACCAGTCTCCCATTCAATTACTCGATACGGCTACCGGTTTTAGCCTGGTAGAAGATGTACTCATTCGGATTGAATACGGACTGGTTGGATAAACTATGTTAACTATTTATCGCACAATTAAAGAAAAGCATAAAGCTGATCCGCTTTCTACTGAAGGAGCCCGGCTAGCCGGGGGGCGATGGAACCCCAGAAATGTGCCTGTTTTATATGCGACCTCTTCACCAGCCTTAGCCCTGGTGGAATCGCTCGTGCATCAGCCACGGGTATCGTACGAAAAGTTGCCTTCGCTCTGGTTATTTACCTTCAATATTCCGGATGATGTCCGGTATTATCTCCCTGAGGAACTGCCGGCTTATTGGCAGGACCCAGGCTATGAACGTAGTCAATGGATTTTAATGGACTGGTTACGTCAACCCAATACACTTGCCATTGGTGTTCCCTCCGTAGTAGTTCCTATGTCTTTCAATTATCTTTTGCATCCTTTCCATCCCTTATTTTCAGAAATTCAAATTATGAAAAGTGAACCGTTTCCGGTGGAACGTAGACTTTGGAATAATGAATAGAAAGCTCTGTTTTAACAAAACGGAGAACCCTTACTGCATAAGGATGTTATGAAATATCTGCTCAAGATGAGGTTGATTACTTTCTGCCTGATATGATTCTTTTGGTGTTAACGGCTTTTTTATTTCCTGCTCCCAAAGGATTCTCTTGTTATAATTCAAACCGATACCATACGCCCGAAGCATTACCCCATTAATTTTACGTTTAATCTTGATTTCCGAAATTCTTTTCTGGAAGCCCCCCCCTTACTCTGGGTACTCAATGCCGGAATTAGCTCGAATATACTCTTCCGTTAAAAATTATACCGAACCCCGGCCAAAACCATACGGGGTAGTAGCGGAAACGTGCCAACAGAGTAGGTAGTTGGCGTAATAGTTATTTGCCGGTAAGCCGTTTGGTTCAGCAGGTTCAGGCAATCCAGTTTTAGGGATAGTTTCGAGGTTAGTATATAATTGGCACTGGCCCTCAGAAATAGGTAATTATTCTGCTGAATCCGGTTTCCTTCAACTGTAGCATTAACCTGATACAATTTCTTACGAAACAACATCTGAGCGTATCCATTCCAGGTTGTGAATTGTTGCCGGAATACCTGATTGTCCTGATTTACAGACAACATAGTGCGGGTATATGTCAGGCCCACCTCGGCGTTGAAAGGCGACTGGAAGGCCGATATGTATTTTGCCGTGACCATCGGTATGAATGTATTGATCTTTCTCGGTGTTCCGTTGATCTGTTGTATGCCCTGATTAGATACCATATTAACCTGTACCCGAATATTACCGGATAGCGGATAAACCAATTTTTCAAGTGTGCCAACGCCACCAAACGTATAAATATTAGGGGTATTGATGAGTCGGGATAACGTGTAATTGGATGTAAAACTCAGATCGGCCAGGTTCCAGGAACTGCTTGAACGGGTCACAAACAGAGACGTTAGCAGCGTCATTTTCCGATAGGCAATGTCATTGAACATATAGCTTAGGCTAAGTTGGTTACTGACATCGAAAAGCAACCCCCGAATACCTTGCTGGGCCGATCGGAAATCGGTAATGATGGGTGAATTAAGTAAGTTTGTATTAGAAACAGGAGTAGCCTGACGATCGTAACTCATCACCAGCTGGCTCAAACGGTTTAGTTTATACGAAGCCATCAGATTGGCCTGTAACGGATTCCGGCTTTCCGACTGATCATTCAATAAAGCCCATACTCGCCCAAACTGAACGTATCCGCCTAGCTCAAATTTCGGCCAGATGAGCTTACCCGACGTGCGACTATAGAGCGTCTGCCGGTCAAGGCGTAGCGGTTGAGTAGTCAGGCCAACGGACGCTTCGTGCTGTTCAACCAGGGCTTCGAATGTATTTTGCTGAAAACCAAGCTGCTGTTCAAACTTACGGGTTTTGGTTCCATACAACCACCTTGCCTGCACAGCTGCCAACTGATTGATTTGTTCAACTTGCTGCGTAAAGGTGTTCGTGAGGGAGTCACCAAAAACCGTGGATACTAACAGGGGATTAAGCCGGGCCGCGTACCGTTCGCTGAGATGTGTACGCGTAAACTGTCCCGACAAAACCACTGCCTGGCGGTCGTTTAGTTTTCGGGTTAGTTCAAGAAAATGCCGGTAATCCGTAAGTCGATTGGTAAATTGTTGCGGAAACCGATCCAACTGACCCGCTGCCGAAAATTGTGTTAGCTGTTGCAAATTAATCGTTTTGGTACCTACTACGCCCCGGTACAGCAAAGCCGTCTGGGCCGATACATCGTAGTTGACTTGTAGTTTTAGGTGTTCCAGCGAGGGTTGTTGCCGTAGTGTATCGGCCTGTTGGTAGGCCTCGGGAACATCACTAATAAGCTGATAACCCTGCAACCGTCCGGCCTGAACACGGTCGTGAAGTACCGACAGATTTGCCGTAATTTTTAAGGCTTTCGTTGGCGTAGCCGCCACATTAAAGGTCCCTACCTGTTCCTGGTTTAGGTTTTCCAGGGATGCGTTCAGGTGGTGCGGAAACGGTTGAGCCGTTTGTGATAATGGCCTGATGAGCAACTCATTAGCTGGGCGTTCGTCGGTCAGCACCGTGGCATTGGCATCGGTCAGGTCGAGCCGCCGGACTCCCGTGTTATTACCCGACAGTACCGCAAAGGCCTTCATTTTTTTGCTGTAGGAAAATACATTCCCAACGCCGTTGTAGCGTTGCGGCCCGGCAACCGCATCGATCATGCCGAAGAGTAGCGACTTCCGGCTGTTTTTAACAGCCAGGTTTAGCACCGTCTGGTTGCCCTGTTCAATTTTGCGGAGGAGTTTGTTTTCCGAAAAATTCTCAATGGCCTGTACTTCGCTCAATACGGCTGGATTGATGCTACGGGTTGCCAGCTGGTAAGTATTGCCCACCAGGTCATCGCCATCGATAAATACTTTTTCGATGCGTTTGTTCTTGAAATAAATATCGCCGTTGTCATCAACCCGAACGTTGGGCATTTTTTTCAGTACTTCTTCCAGATTTTGTTCAGAACCGTTTCTGAAAGCATCCACATTATACCGGGTCGAGTCACCCTTCTCCCGAACCGGCACTTTTGCCGTAATCTGTACTTCGTTGAGTACCAGGCTGCCGGGCTGCATGGCAATGTTAATGGGAAGGGGTGTCTCGGCTGACAAAGCCAGCAACACTGTTTTGTAGCTGATATGCGAAACCTTGAGGAAATATTTTTGTCCGGTCTCAGGCGTAAACGTCAGTGCAAACTTCCCGGCGGCATCCGAACGGGCAAAGGCAACCACCAGGCTATCGGGTAGTTTGCAAATCTGACCATAGGCGGCCTCAATTGGCTGTTGGGTGCTAGAAGAAATGATAACCCCATTGAAACTTGTCTGAGCAAAAAGACTCAGACAAGGCCCTGCGAGCATCAGAACAACAAGAAACGTCAGCCGCATAGATTAAAGTGGTTGCAAGGGAGCATGAAGCTTCAATTTCTTATGGATATAGGTTTCTATTTCTCATCATAACACTCTGGCGAGTTAAACACAACCGTGGACACAGCTCCTTCTGGTACCGAGCTTTGGGCAAATATTCTGAATTTCTCCTGCTCTTTTAACTGTAAGGCGGCAAAGGCTTTGAACGAGTAAATAGGCCCCTTTTTAGGCTTTGGAGCCACTATCGGATAGCTTACAGCATCAAGTGGATACTCGGCAGATACTAGTTTATAGGTGATATTCATGCGTTCGTTCGTCAACTCAACAATCAATCCGGGCAGGCCGCCTATTTTCCAGGGGCCAATTGGCAACGGGATAGCGGTAGCGAACCAGGCCTCATAGCTTGCACAGCGAAATGTAGTAGTAGCTTTTTGGCACAGATAGGGGCCTATCTGCTTTTTTTCGGGTATCAGAACCCACTTCAATACCGGAATTGTATCGCGTACGTAACACCGTTGTTCGTTTGCTAATATTTCTGTTGACTGCATCTGGTGCGTTTTATAGTTTTTATAGTACACCAAATCTTCCTGCTCATGCTTTGCGATCATGAGATTCATGCCGGCATCGTTATTGGTACGAAGCGTATCGGATAGCTCCTGCCCATTTTTTTTACCATAAATGACGTGTACACTTTCAATACCATTGTAGAATAGGTCTTCGGTTTGGCTATCTACTACCTTTCCCTCTTCTTTACTCTGCACTTCATAGGTAAATTTCCCCGCCAGCTTCTGCTGGCTGTAAGCCATCTGACAAGTAGAAAGTACCAGAATAGTAAACAAATATTTCATAGGATTTAAGCTAGTTGTTTGTCAATAGAAACCTATCGTATAGATTTAGCTAGTCAGCCGCATAGATTAGAGTGGTTGCAAGGGAGCATGAAGCTTCAATTTCTTATAGGTTTCTATTTCTCATCATAACACTCTGGCCTAATAAAGCCTATATCTTTTTGATCCCCGTTAACCTTTGCTCTTAAAAAAACCATCATTTTTTCCTGTTCTTTCTTTTCTCTACTGGCAAAATCCTTGAAGAGGACATACTTTCCCTTGGGGGGCACAGGTGCAGATATTAAACTATTTGATTCTACGAGTGGATACCTGGCTGACAAAAGTTTATACGTAACGTTTACCCTTTTATTGATAAGGCTGACAATTAAACCAGGCAATCCGCTTATTTTCCATGGGCCAATCGGCAATGGAATATCTGTGGTAAACCATGCTTCATAAGTTGCACAACGAAATGTTGTAGTGGCTTTTTGACATTTATAGGGCCCTATTTGTTTTTTTTCATCCACCAATGTCCATTTGAGCTTCGGAACAATATCTTTTACATAGCAACGCTGCCCATTTGAGTATAATTCTGTAGAGAGGAGCTCATTAGTATTGAAATTCATATAGTAAATCAAATCTTCCGTCTCGTTTACATTTATTTCCAGTACAACTCTGCCGTTCTCATCAGAAGATAGAGTTGTATCCGCGGGATGTTTATCTCCGTAGATAACGTACATACTTTCAGAGCCGTTGTAAAACAAATCTTCTATCAGAACGTGGGTAGATTTACCATCCTGAAAAACTTCTTTCTCATAAGAAAATTTACCTGTAGCGGGATTCTGTCCATACGTTAACATACTTATGTAACAGAGTATAGTTGTCAATACTATCGAGCGTTTCATGAAATTTTGAATGAATGTTAATGTTATAAAAACCACACGTTCTGACGGTTAGGTGTGGTAAAATCTATCTTTAGACTATTGCTTTTGCCTCGATCTTTTTGTTGCCTTTACCTGATTTACAGTACCGGCCAACACGCCACCTTTTAGTACATTCCTCATTTTGAAATAGGATAAAAGTGATTATCATGAATCAAAAACACCCTACTTAGTCGACATTAGTATGGTTATTTTCTTGTAACGAACATAAGTTAAACTATTTATTTAACAAACGCATTAAGCCTATTTTAACAGCATTTTAATACCTTCTTAATTGAGATACTATCACTCTGTCCGAGAATGTATAATAGGATCTTAAATGGAATTCCGTGTAAGTAATTATTCGAAACAGGTAAAATACCCTTTATACCGTTCCTGCAATAATTTTGTATACTTCCCCCTTCAGGTGAAGTCAAAGATTAGTTACGAAGACACGTCTATACTTTATTTTTCAGAATGATCACTACGTAACGCGAGGGATTTTGTAAGAAACGGCAAGACTCCCCTATTTTAGCAACTAATAATAACGAAATAGCTTTGAAAGAAGAAGTTACTTACGATGCCATTGTTATCGGTTCGGGAATTAGTGGTGGCTGGGCCGCTAAAGAGCTCTGTGATAAAGGGTTAAAAACACTGGTTTTAGAACGGGGGCGTTCGGTTGAACACATTAAAGATTATCCAACGGCTTTAATGCACCCCTGGCAAATTCCTCACCGGGGACGAATGAGTAACGCTTTTCTGAAAGAAAATCCACTCATTAGCAAAGCCGCCGGGTTTGGGTCTGACAATGCCCAATTTTTCATTCGTGATCAGGATCATCCTTATATTCAGGAAAAGCCTTTCGACTGGATTCGTGGTTATCAGGTGGGGGGAAAATCACTGACCTGGGGGCGGGCCTGCCAGCGGTGGAGTGACTTTGAGTTTTCAGCTCCCCAGCGGTTTGGCTACGGGATTGACTGGCCCATTCGCTATGCGGATATTGCTCCCTGGTATTCACACGTTGAGCAATTTATTGGCGTTTGTGGCAATGCGGATGGAATTGAAGCAATGCCCGATGGTGAGTTTCTTCCGCCCTTTCAACTAAACTGCGTAGAAGCGGCCCTCCAAAAATCAATAAAAACCCATTACCCCGGCCGGCACCTGGTGCAGGCTCGCTGGGCACACTTAACCCAACCTAAAGAAATCCATCTCAAACAAGGCCGAGGGAAGTGTCAGGCACGTAACCTGTGCATGCGGGGTTGCCCCTACGGGGGTTATTTTAGTTCTGTCTCTTCTACTCTGCCCTGGGCTCAGAAAACGGGTAAGCTCAGCATTCGCCCGCATTCAGTAGTGCATTCAATTCTGTATGATGAATCAGCAAAAAAGGCTTCCGGCGTTCGTATTATTGATGCAGAAACCAACCAGGTGATTGATTTTAAAGCCCGCATTATTTTCATGAATGCCTCGGCCTTAAATACAAACCTGATTCTACTCAATTCGCGTTCGGGCCGTTTTCCAAATGGGCTTGGAAATGATTCAGGCTTATTGGGTAAATACGTGGCTTTTCATAACTACCGGGCTAGTCTACACGCCGAAATGCCCGGTTTCACGGATGGATATTATTTCGGACGAAACCCAACTGACTCTATTATTGCCAATTATCGTAATCTGCATCAGCAGGATACGGATTATGTAGGCGGCTTTACGACTTTTTTAGGGGCTTACCGTAATAGAGGCACCGTAAATACACCTGGTTTCGGGGCAGATTTCAAGAAAAGTATGACCGAACCCGGCCCCTGGAATATTTACATGTACATGCAGGGTGAAACCATTCCGAAAGAGCAAAATCACGTCCGGTTAAGCACCGATCAGACCGACCCGTGGGGAATTCCCAGGCTGATTACATCGGTAGGATATGACGATAACGATGAAAAAATGACTCGCGATTTTCTAAAAGAAAGCTACACAATGCTGGAAAAAGCGGGTTGTATAAACATTGAAACCTACGACAGCAAACAGGCTCCAGGGTTGGATATTCATGAAATGGGCGGAGTCCGGATGGGCCATGATTCGAAAACGTCACTACTCAATGCTCATAATCAGATGCATACTGTACCTAATGTCTTTGTTACGGATGGAGCCTGCATGACCAGTACAGGTAACCAAAGTCCTTCGCTTCTATACATGGCCCTCACGGCCCGGGCAGTAGATTTTGCGGTAAAAGAGTTCAAGGCGAGGCGATTATAAAGTTAACCAGTATTGGTTAAACTGGCTCAGAGTATACATGTTCAATGGAAGAATTTTACAAGTTCACCTCATTCATATAACAGGTCAGGATAATAAGTAAATAATACCAATTAAAAATAAGTATAAAATTATTGTCATCGATTATACCATTTTCTAAAAATCATAAGTAACAATAAAAAGCTCGGCTCCATTTAAACGGAACCGAGCTTTTATACTTATTACTTTACCTCGCTCAACAAAATCTCAACGGCTTTCTCTAACTGCTGGTCTTTACCCTTGCTGGTTTGCTCATAATCGTTCCAGACGTTTACATCGGGCTCAGTTTGCCAGTTTTCGAGGTATTTGCCATTCATGGCTTTTACCCCTAGTGGTGGCACCCCCCAACGCACGCTGTTATCCTGTAACGATTCCCAACCCGCAAACGTACAGGTACCCGGAACCGGCTGACCAACCAGTTTGCCCAGCTTCATTTCCTGTACGGTAAAAGCATAGCAGTGCCCGTCAGAATAGTTGGCTTCGTTGGCCAGGGAAATGCTGGGTTTTGTCCAGCGGAAGTTTGGTTCAAAACCATTACTGCGTTTGTCGGTGGTATAGTCCATAAACTTCTTCCCCGACAGAAACATGGCCAAATCGGCCACGAGGTCGCCCCCACCGTTGAAACGCGTGTCAATCACAATACCTTTTTTGCCGGCAAACTTACCCATTACTTCTTCGTAGGTATTGCGATAAGCTCCGTCGTTCATACCGGGAATGTGAACGTAACCCAACTGGCCATTGCTCAGGCGTTCAACTTCGGCTTCATTGCGTTTCACCCAGCGTTGGTAGAGGAGCTGACTTTCTTCTCCCGTTGAAATGGGTTTTACAATAATGTCGCGACGCGTATTTCCATCCACAAGCGTTAATAGCGTATTTTTATCGGCTTTACGATTCAGGTATTGAGCCAGATCACGCATGGGTGTGATGACCTCGCCGTCAATGGCTTCGATGATCATTCCAGCTTTTACGTTCAGGTTTGACTTTGCCAGCGGACCATTTACAATCACTTCTTCAATTTTCACCCCATTGCCCTGATAATCTGGATCGTAGAAAACACCCAAAGCTGCCGTTTGATCAGAATTGGCATTGAAGCTGCCATACGACGAACCGCTGTGCGATACGTTCAGCTCACCCAGTAGTTCGCTCAGCATTTCCGAGAACTCATAATTGTTGCTGATATGGGGCAGATATTTTTCGTAATCGGGCTTGTAGCTATCCCAATTGATGCCGTGATAGCCACCGGTATAAAACGTTTCTTTGGTTCGACGCCACACGTGTTCAAACATAAACTGACGCTCGGCCGCAGTATTCAGCATAATTTCTCCGCTTACGTTCACGCCTTCCTGCTTGGATGTGGCGGGGTCAATCCTGATAATCCGCCCGTCGGTATTCAGGTAAATATTTTTCTGATCTTTGTCCCATAACATTGAACCTCCTCCTGAATTCAGGGGAAGTACCATTTTGGTTTCCTTAGTCCGCAGATTCGTTGACCATAGGTTAAACCCTTTCTCAAAACGAGCCAGGTAATATAATGTTTCGCCGTCTTTACTAATGAGTGCATCCGCCAGTGAAGACGAGTGAATGGTTAACTTCGCCTTACGATCTGATATTCCTTCCCACTCAATGGTGATCTTCTGCACACTATCTTTCCTGGCAATTTTCGGATCTTTCTTCCTGGTAGTATCTGCCTTTGCATTCAAAGCGTCCAGGTCTTTGGCTAAGGCGGCGTCTTCTTTACTGAGTTTGAATTTGTCGTAGGCTTCCTGCGTAAAGAACATCGCATATACATCTGCCGTACCACCGCCACTCATGGCAGCGGCCCGCAAACCATCCCGGTTGCTAAACCAAATCATGGCTTTCCCGCCATTAACCCATTTAGCCCGGAAATCCTGAAAACCACTTTCCGTTAGGTTACGAGCCCTACCTTTTCCGCTGGCTTCAATGATACCAATTTCTCCGGCTGCAATACCCGGCACACTATAATCAAACAATAGCCACTGACTATCAGGACTCCACTGGAAATACTGGTCGTTATCCCGCATGGAGAATAACTCCTGATCGGTCAGAATGCTACGCGTTTGTCTGGAAGCAATGTTGTAAATTTTCAGCGTCATCCGATCCTCGATATAGGCAATCTCCTTCCCATCTGGTGAATATTCTGGCTGATAGTTTTCTTTACTATTTTCAATAATCGGCGTTTCCTTAATCAGCGTTGAGGCATAAAAATAAGGCTCCTCTTTACGGACAATGCGAGTTTCGTAAATCTTCCAGCTATTGCCCCGCTCCGAGGCGTAGAGCAAGGCTTTGCCATCAGGAGAGAAACTTACTTCTGCTTCCTGTTCGGGCGTATTGGTAATGCGTTTCGTCACGCCGCCTTCTAGTGAGCTCACAAATACTTCACCTCTGAAGAGAAAGGCTACTTCTTTTCCATTGGGCGAAAGGGCCATACCCCGAACACCGCCGCTAACGGGCATTACTTTCTCATTGTTACTCCGAATGTCAGAGGCAATGCTAATGCTCAGCTTTTGGGGCTTACCATTCGCCACCATCGTATACAGATCACCGTCATAACTGAAACACATCGTCCCATCATTCGACTGACTCAGGAACCGGACAGGATGTTTTTTAAATGAAGTCAGGGCAGTGGGTTGAGCAGGATTAGCCAACGATAGTTTATATACGTTGAAAGAACCATTGCCTTCGCTCAGGTAGACCAGACTCTTATCGCCATCGGTAAAAATTGGGTTACGGTCTTCTCCAGCGAAGGTTGTGATTTTAGTATGCTTGCCACTTTTGGCATCATATACCCAAATATCACGGGCAATAGACGACACATGATGCTTACGCCAGGCGTTTTCACCGCCTTTTTTATCGTGATAAACCAGCTTACTTCCGTCTTTGCTAAACTTTACGTCTTCGGCAGGGGTGGTAAATACCTGGTCAACGCGGCCCCCAGCTAAACCTACTTTGTATAACTCGGGCTGTGAGCCCGTAGGAAATTGCCGATTGCTGGCTAAATCCATCCGAGCTGAACCAAATACTACCTGTTTGCCGTCAGGAGTAAATGAATAGGGATATTCCGCTGCAGAATGGCAGGTTAAGCGTTTGGCTTCCCCTCCATCAACTGAAACTATAAAGACATCGAAATTACCAAAACGGTCGGAAGCAAACGCAATGGACTTGCCATCGGGCGACCACACCGGCATAAAGTCGTGGGCCTCGTGTAAGGTCAGGAGCGTGGCAATGCCACCCGTTGAAGCTACTTTCCAGAGATCTCCTTTATACGTAAACACAATCGTTTTACCATCGGGGGAAAGAGCCGGATACCGCAACCAGGAAGGGGCCGTTTGAGCCTGACTGACCAGTGCCCAGCCTCCCAGCAGCAGGGAGCTAAAAAACTTTTTCACAATAGGAGTAATTAGTTTGAGACAAGTAAGCAAGGTACGCAATTATGCATCAAGTAAGAAAAGCGTGATTTTTTTAACTTCTTTTAAGAAAACATGAAAAGAGCGTTAATAAATGCTAATAATTTACTGATAATCAATTGATTAATTTTAAATACAGGGTTTATTCGTTCACGGCTATCCGCCTAATCCTTTCCCGAAAAGCGATTTTGTTTTTAAACCTGAACAAACTCGTTTACTCCAAGCACCGTAATTCTGATACGGATGGTATCATTCTATTAACCTTTTTATCGATGTCTTTTAAATAACCTTAAACCATGAAAACGTTCGTAAAAATCTTTCTTTTGTACAGTGCTTTAATGCTAACTGGATTTTTGAGTGAAGCTCAGATCGTAGTCAGAGTCCGTCCTACGCGTCCCGCAGTTGTTGTCCGTAGACCGGCAGCTCCGTCACCCCGCCACGTATGGGTGGAAGAAGACTGGGTTCCCCGCGGTCGTCGTTATACCTGGCACGGTGGCTACTGGGTAACCCCTCCACGCCCAAGAGCCGTGTGGGTACCCGGTCACTGGGAAGGTCGTCGTCGTGGACAAGTGTGGATTCAGGGCTACTGGAGATAGTTCATTACCTACGAAAGGGGAT
>JASGGE010000004.1:0-66771 GCA_047605205.1 Siphonobacter sp. | reverse complement strand
CAATAAAACCAGCGTCAATGGTAGAACGCGTTTATTCATCAGTTTATCGTTGGGATGAGGTAGATTTTGGTTTTGGGGGTGGAATTACCAATGGAGGTAATAGTGGTGATGTAATTGTTTCAGGAGGAATGGTTATCATTTCTAACGGAAGCAGTGGGGATCGTGGGTTTAACAATGCCTATGCGGGGGGGGTGAATTATAACTACGAAACCAAAAAGGAAAAATTTAGCTCAAACTATTACTATAATCAGAAACGAAACTGGCTTGACCAGATCACCAAACGCCAGAGCATCCTTTCGGATAATTCCTTCGAAACCAATTCAAATTCATCCGCTTACACCAAAACCGATAACCATAAGGTAGACCTTCGCTATGAGAATAACATTGATTCCCTGAACACCATTATTCTGTTAGCTACCGGGAATCTTGGCAATACCAATGGAACGAACCGCAGTAATGAGCAGAATTTGAAAGAGGGGGTAGATCTGACCAACCGCTATAGCCTGGATAACGGCAGTAATGGCCAAAATGTTAATTTCAACGGTTCCGCATTATTCCGTCATAAATTTCGTCAGAAAGGAAAAGTTTTAGCAGCCAGCCTGAATTTTAACCTGAATAATAGTACTACTGACGCTACTCAAAAATCGAACTATGTCTACTATTTATCTTCGGGAGATTCAACGTTTACGCAACAAGACCTGATCAGTAATTCTAAAAACCATCAACGCCAGTTTCGGGCGAGCCTCTCTTATGTTCAGCCCCTTTCGAAGCGAATCTTCTGGGAAAATTTCTATAATTTCGGTGTTCGTAATGACGAAGTAGATCGTGATGTATTCAATCACCTGGAGGCTAACCAACGCTCCGATTCATTAAGCCGCTATTATACCAATCAGCTGATTCATAACCGCCTCGGTACCAGCCTTCGCTATAACTTTAAAGGATTGAATATTTCGGCTGGTTTAGCCGGAATCTGGATGTATCTGGACGGAAAGTTTTCGGTTGACCAGTCTTCTACGGATGTATCTCGCATACAAAAACAATACAATCTGGTAGTTCCGAGAGGCGGTATTTCTTATGACATGAAGAACAATCGATGGTTATATATGGAATATGTTGCAGAAGCACAACAGCCTTCCATTAAAGACCTACAGCCAATTGTCGACTATACCAATGCTACTTACATTACCGAAGGGAATCCTAATTTAAAGCCTACGGTAAATCATCAGGTATACGGTGGCTATTCGTTCTTCAACCCTGCTACGTTTACGAACCTATTTGCTAATATTAACTACAATTACCAGGTTAATCAAGTGGTGTATAACCAGACCGTTGATTCCTTGTTGGTTACTCGTACAAAACCTGCTAACGTAACGGGTGGCCAGAGTTATGGCACTTACCTGAGCGTTGGCTTTCCGATCAAAAAGAATGTTCTGAAACTAGGTCTGAACTCTTCGTTAAACTTTGGTAAGAGTTATACGCTGGTGAATGATATTAAAAACCAGACAAACAGTAACAATTACAGTGTTGGCCTGAACGCCGAGTATACCCCAAGCGATAATTTTACCTTTTATGGAAATGCGAACTGGCGGTATAACGACGTGAACTATTCGATCAATACTACTCAAAATCAAAACATCTGGAATAATAGTTATAGCGGTCAGATGAATGTTAAGTTGCCTCTGCAACTCTATTTTAACACAACATTCAACTACAATATTTACAAGAATGACCGTTTTGGCTTAAATCAGAATATCCCGATTCTGAATATGGCAATTTATCATTTGCTTGGCAAGGCGAAAAAATCGGAAATTCGCTTGTCTGCTTACGACTTACTTCGTAAAAACCTCGGGGTAACGCAGTCGGCTTCCAGTAACTACTTCATCCAGTCGCAAGTACAAACGGTTACGCGTTATTTCATGATTAGTTATACGTACAATATGCGGGGTATCAAGGCAAAAATGCGTCGGGAGAGCTATTAATAATTGTTTTCATAATTGAATCAAAATGAAGAAACTAACGATATTTTTCCTGGCAGTTCTTTCGATAATTACGAGCCATGCCCAGCAGTTGGAAGGAATTATTACGTATGAGTACAAACAGAATTATGCGAAGATTATTCAGCGATTACCTTATTTGAGTCAGGAGGAAAAAGACCGGGTTAAAATGAGCTGGGGCAACGAAGAAGGTAAGCAGAAAATGAAACTTATTTTTAATCCGGACGAGAGCCTATACACTTATTTCAGTGATCAGGGGCAGAGCGAAGATGGCCAATGGTCCTGGAGACAAAGCGATTTTTTAGTTGAACGTAACTTTAAAAATGAAACCATTACGGAATTGCATGAGATGCTGGGTAATACCTTCGTAGTTCAGGATTCGCTCCATATTCCTAAATGGAAAATTCTGAATCAACTGAAAGATATTGCCGGGCACGTTTGCATGAAAGCTGAAATGGAAGAGCCTGCCAAAAAACAGAAACTAATTGCCTGGTTTGCTGATGATATTCCTGTTTCCATTGGGCCTGAACGTAGTTTTGGTTTACCCGGGGCTATTCTTGAGCTGGACGTTAACGATGGAGACGTAGTGGTGACTGCTACTACGATTGAGTTTAAAAAACTAACCAATGAGCTAGCATTGCCCAAGAAAATGAAGGGCAAAAAAATCAATGAAGCAGGCTATAACCGAGTGATTCAGGAGCATATTAAGGACAGTATCACGGCCCACCGGAATCCTTACTGGGCATTACGTTATTAATTCAACAGAAAAAGCCAGATCGAGCGATCTGGCTTTTTCTGTTAATACCTGAACGAGCTTATTCGATTTCTACTACAACACCCTCACTCATTGGGTGAGCTACGCAGGTTAATACGAAGCCTGCATTAATTTCTCCCTGAGTAAGCCCGTCTTCTTCGTCCATTAATACCTTCCCTGATTTGCAGCGACCCATGCAGGCAGTACACATACCTGCCTGGCAAGAGTAAGGTAAGTCGATGTCCATTTCCAGGCCAGCCTCCAGAATTGTCTGATGAGGTTTTACAATAACCTGATACTCAGAACCTTCGTAGATAATGGTTACGGTGCGGGTTTTAAGCGTTCCGTCGTCTTCCTCTTCAACTACTTCACCATGGGTATCTTTTGAGGGAGCAAAACTTTCCTTATGAACCTGGCTACCCGCAACGCCTAAAATACGAAGCCCATTTTGCACTTCTTCCATCATACCGTCAGGGCCGCAGATATAATATTCGGCAGATGCAACGGGGATACCGAGTTCTTCCAGTAATCGGATTGTCATTTGTTGATTAATCCGTCCTGTACGCTGATCCCAACTCTTGGGCTGACTCAATACATGAATAACTTCCAGTCGGTCGGCATATTGATTCTGTAAGGCTGCCAATTGATTCTGGAAAATGATATTACGTTCCGTCCGACTGCCGTAAATAAGCGTAATGTTTGTTTTTACCTCTACTGGTAGAATTGATTTTAACATGGATATCAGAGGTGTAACGCCACTACCAGCTCCAAACAAAACGATATGACGGCTCTTCGACGGGCTGGGGTCACATACGAAATGACCCATTGGTTCCATTACTTCAATGATATCACCGGCTTTAATCTGATCATTCAGATAATTAGACACCAGGCCCCCCGGCAAACGTTTTACTGTTACGGCAATAGACGCATCACGATTAGGGGAGCTGGACATGGAATAGGCCCGCCGTAGCTTTTTACCATTTACGGATACAATCAGGGTTAAAAACTGACCTGGTTTATAGGAAATGGCAGCGTGGGGCGGATGCCAGAAATGTAAGGTAACGGTATCTTCGGTTTCTCGAACGACTTCTTTAACCGTTAAATGAAAGTACTTGCTCATTGGAAATCGTTAACGTATCACGTGGAGCGTTAGTTGTTAACTGTTATCGATGGGATAATGAAAGAGTCCAGTAACAAAGGTACGGCGGTTCGTGCAAAAACCCGCCCTGTTGAGGACGGGTTTCATACCTGCACTAGCTTAATGTTCGATAAAAGGAACCTTCAAAAGAATGGTCTTTTAGTATCTTCAAACGCAATTATTTATAGCTGGGGCAACCACAGCCTTTATTTTTTTTCTTGAATATCCCCCACATAAAACCTTTCTTTTTGCGATAAGGGCGTTTACGGGAGGCTTCAATCTGAACAGAGTTTACGGAATGCATAGGAGCAGCCTGAACGAATTCGGGTAAGGCCAGGCTTGCAATCAATGCTATAACAACTAGCTTTCTCATAGGCTTTCATGATTTCTCTTCAAAATTAACGAAATAGTAGATCTAATTGTTGTTGATTGTCAGGCGAATCAATACTAAAAATTCGGGCTCAATCAACTAGCTGACAATTAGAGTAACTTCTCCTTTAGATACGAAGAAGCCTGTTGGAAAGCGTCAGAAGAAGCTTTTTCGTCGTAAACAGGATTGCTGGGATTGGCAAAAGCGTGATCGGAATCGTACATTTTGATGGTTACTTTCTTGCCAGCTGCGGCCATATTTTTTTCAAACTCTTCAACGGAAGCAACCGTAATGCCTTTGTCTTTGCTCCCAAAAATTCCCAGAACATCTGTATGTAATGTTTTCAATTTATCCACATCCTGCTCAGGGCGACCGTAATACATAACGCAACCAACCGCATGTGAACCTTCCAGCAGGGCTGATTTTAAAGAAAGCATCCCTCCAAAACACCAGCCAATAGAAGCAATTTTTGCTTTTGGGCCACCGTAATTGATGCCTGCTTTGACAATCGATTCCAATCGCTCGGGTTTAGCCTGACTCATATACTTACCCGCATCTTCGCGAGTAGTGGCCACGTTCCCATCGTACATATCCAGGGCTAGTACGTTTACTTTTCCCTCCAGTGTGTTGTAGTATTTTTCGGCTTCCTGCTTTACATAGTCATTTAGTCCCCACCATTCCTGATAAACTAACAGGTACTTATCAGATTTAATTTTGGATTTAATAAAAAACGCATTCGCCTTTTTACCATCTGGGGCATCAATCTGAATCATCTGGCCCCCGGCTTTGCTTTCAAATACAAAGGGCAGTGGTTCCATGTGCATAGCCTGGAACTCGTTAGTAGAGGCCATAAGCTGCATAGGATCTGGCTTTAGGCTAGTAGATTTCTCTTCCTGTCTGGTGTCATGACAGGGGGCTTGTTCGCAACAACTTTGAGCATAAGAGGGTAATCCTCCGGCAATCAGGAATATGGCCAGGAGTAATTTTTTCATTACCTTAATTGGTTTGATGTTTATCTAAAAACAGGTTCAAATAAAAGATGTTTCTACACATAAAAAGGTAGAAGACGAATTAAAAACACTCTTCCACCTTTTGCTCGTAATATTAGGCCTGTTTCAATTCGAAAAGGGTAATCTCCGGGGGCATTCCTACCCGACCAGGGTAGCCAATGTATCCGTACCCGCGGTTTACATAAAGCTTCTGGTTACCTTGCTCGTATAATCCCGCCCATTGTTTATACCGATATTGAACGGGGCTCCATTTGATAGCCTTGGTTTCAATACCAAATTGCATGCCGTGCGTATGACCCGCAAACTGTACATCAATATCCGGAAATAAGGGGCGTACCTGAGCATCCCAGTGGCTTGGATCGTGGGAAAGTAAAAGTTTTACAGGAGCTTCTTCCGCTCCGCGATACGCTTTCTGAAGGTTACCATACTGGGCAAAACCACCCGTTCCCCAGTTCTGTATGCCGATAATGGCAATTTTTTCGCCGTTTACTTCCAGAAACCGGTTCTCGTCCAATAATAAATCGTAACCCATTTCGCGGTGAACTCGCTCCAGATCCAACAAATTCTGACGTTTTTCCTTCACGCTTGACCATTGGGTATAGTCGCCATAATCGTGGTTACCCAGCGTAGAAAATACCCCGAGCGGAGCTTTTACTTTGTCAAAAACATCTTTGTAATCCTTAACTTCTTCAGCCCGGTCATTCACCAGGTCGCCCGTGAAAAAGACCACATCGGGTTTTTCACTCATGAGGAGTTCAACCCCTCCTTTTACGGCTGTTTTGTTGAAAAAACTACCGGAGTGAATATCCGAGATCTGGGCAATTTTCATGCCTTCAAAAGCTTTGGGCAGGTTCTTGAGCGAAAGCGTCACGCGGCGGATGCGATAATCATGAGCTCCTGAAAGAATACCCCAGGTAAACCCAACCGCCGGAACGGCAGCCGTAAGCAAAGCCGCTTTGGATAAAAACTCAGATCTGGAAATAGCCTTACGGTTTGGGAGGTCGGGGTTTTCAACCTGCACGTTGGGTGCCATTACTGGGCTATCTGCTGGAGAGGAAGAATTGAAATGGGCAATTATCCAACGTAGCAGACGACCCAGATCGTCCAGCAAGAGGAACGGAACCATGACTATTTTGGAAAGATAGCCGATCAGTACATAGCTAAATACAAAGCCCCGAGCGATACGAAAGTGCCCCCAAAAATCAGGAACCAGATAAGACATCACGAACATAGCTAGAGCCACTACCGGAAAACTCCAGTAAAAAACACTTGCCAGCCGTTGCCAGCTCGCAGAAAGGTTTTGCGTGGCTACTTTGACGGCCTGAAATCCATACCAGTCTACAAAAAATAGTATAACCAAGGTAATGGGAAGCGTAAGCGAGCGATTCATAAAGAGGGAGTTGCCTGAATTCTTAAAACGGCGTACCTAACGGTATAGTTCAGAAATGGGGATTTTTAGGATGGATGGCAGTAAACCAGACAAGCGGGAATAACCTTGGCTGAACTAGGAAAAATACAAATGAAAGACGGATTTCCGGATAAAAACTACAGCTGAAAAGCGATTTTTTAGAGTAAAATACTTTATTGAATATCAGATGTTTGTAAAATTTTTTTGAAAAAACACGAATGCGGGAGGTTACATTTTTCATTTCAAATTGATATAAGGTAGTAATAAGTTGTTTTCATTTGATAAATACAATTTGTATGTTAAGTATTTTTAGTCTTTTCACCCGACAGGAACTTCGGATATTGTATCATATTTCAGATCAAAAAACAACGGGCCAAATGGCAGACCTGTTATGTCTCTCGGAAAAAACCATTGAAAATCATCGTAGGAATATGCTGGCTAAGCTAAACAAAAAAGGGGACCGGAGGGTCTTGGTAATACTGGCCCAGCAACTAAAACCAGAGCTAGAGATATTATTCAACCCTAAAAATAGGGGGGAAACCCCTAAATAATTGAGGGATATTGACTGTTTGTATTTATGGGTTATGCCTATATATTTGCTGAGCAAATTTAATTCTGGTCAGAAGCTTTGCAAGGCATTTAAAAAGTAGAAAAAACAGATTGTGTTAATATGGAAAGTGATTGAGCTGAAATATGTTTAAAATAGTAGTGATGTTACTGTGCTAAATTGGGCCAATTATACCAACGATAGATCTCTTAATCTATACAAAGTAAATTAAATATTGATAATAACGTATTTACTAGATACCAATAATCTCTTTATTAAGCATAATTCAATATTTACTAACCCGGAAATAGATAACACCGTATTAACCGACAGTAATTACCATGTAATAGGCACGGGAAATCCGATTCGAAATAAAAAAGTATTAAAAAATTATTTAACAATCATGAATAAATAAAACAATCGCATGAAAATCAGTCTCTTGCTTCTTTATTTATTTTTTCTGGTAACCATGTGCATACCGGGAATGGCACAATTTAATACTATAGAACAGGATACGTTACTTCTAAGAGTATATTATGACTGCATACATAAATATGATAAAAAGGATACGTTAAAACAATTTCACACCAGTTCGATTCTGATGATAGGGCAAACAAGAACCCGATTCTCAAACGCAAGATTTGATAATACTTCTCCACTTCCAGAGGAGACCCTTAACCCGCCTAAATTAACTTCTGACCAAATTAAGAAAATGGAAGCTGAATGGGCTTCCCGGGGAGTGCAAGCTGTAACACTTGATATTGAAAACAGACTTGCATTTAATGAAAGGTTGTTTCGTTTTTATGACTCAAATACGTTCGTAATGATTTGTTCAATAGGATATAATGATTTCAAAGTACAGATACCTGTTCCTGATATACAATGGGAAATTGCTAGCGATACAAAAAATATAGGAAAAATTGAATGCCAGAAAGCAACCTGTTTTTTTGCAGGGAGGCAGTATACTGCCTGGTTTGCTCCATCTATCCCTTTTCCGTATGGACCGTGGAAACTGGGCGGGCTTCCTGGCTTGATTTTAGAAGTAACGGATAGCAAAAATGAAGTAAAGTTTGTCATGACGAAAATGTTACCGAGTCCGAAAAAAAATCGTTTTTTATATTATGAAGCACTAAGACCAAAACTGGTAAGTGAAAAAGAATTTGAAAAGGAAAAAGAACGCTATTTCAAAGATCCAGTTTCAATTCATAAATCTCAGTTACGTTCTGATGAAGTAGTTAAGAGTATACAATATGAAGATTTTGATGGAACAATTTTGAAAGATGGCAAAGCCATTAATGCCATTAAAACACACTCAAAAATTAGAATTACCAACCCCATTGAAATACTTGACAATTAATCATTTGATTTTTATGAACTACAATTAGCTAATAGTATAAATGAACTATAGTATGAAAATAGTAGTATCATTATTTTGCTTTTTATTTTTTTTCGATTCATTCTCTCAATCACTTGAAATTTACGGATCAGTTAAAAATGAATTGGGAGAACCCTTATTCGGAGCAACAATTTCAATTGTAAACGATAATAATAAAGTAATACAATTTAAAATTAGTGATAAGAATGGAACATTTTCTTTAAAAATAAACGACAATTTAAAAAATTTAACTATTGTTGTTAGATTTTTAGGGTATGCGGAAAGCCGGGTTCTCATTACAAATGATAAAAAAGAATATGTCTTTCGCCTTACTCCGCAAGAAACGACAATAAAGGAAGTTGTAGTAAAGGAAACATTAAAAGTTAAACATTCAGGAGATACAACAACATATAATGTTGAAGCTTTTTCTAATAAAACGGACAGAAGTATTGGTGACGTTTTATCTCGTATTCCAAATATTACTGTATTGGATGATGGTAAAATAAAATACAAAGATAGAGAAATTTCAGGCCTGTATATACATGGAGATGATTTACTGGAAGACAATTATGGTATTGGCACAAAGTCTATCTCAAAAGAAATGATTAAGAATATTGAAATTATTGAACGTTTTCAACCAATTAATGTACTAAAAGGAAAAAAGATTACTGATGATGTAGCGGTCAATTTGATTTTGGAAAATGAAAACCAAATAAAAATTTCTGGTCTGTCAATGTTAGCAATTGGTGCTCCTTTATTAACAGATGATGATATTAGTGCAATGATGTTTAATAAAAAAATTAAAACGCTAATAACTACCAAATATAATAATACGGGTAAATCTTTTTTTGCTGGAAAATTTAATGATGTTTTAGGTGATGCTGTGGTTAAAAACCCAGTCATTCCGGAAAAATACATTAATAATAATAATTCGTTCATTGGAAGTGCCAGTGTATTAAAATCATTTAATGATTCTATTCAAGTCAGGGCTAATGTTCAATATAATTATGAAAACAGTAAAATTTATTATAGTTTGATAAATAAGAACTTCGTCAGTAATGATACAGTTATATATTATGAAAATCAAGATGTTCTTAGAAAGAGTAATATTCTTACGTCTTCACTTACTATTACTCAAAACAAATCATCGAACTATTTTGTAAATAAGTTGTCATTAAGTTTTGAAAAAGATAATAGCACCAGTTTTCTTGATTTTAATTTTAATCCATTAAAACAGATAACTAATAATTTTTTTAATAAAACGTCGAATAGCTTTCATTGGATACCTTACACAAAGTCAGTATTTGGTTATGAAATAAAGCATAACTTTAAATATCAAAAATTACCTCAATCATTATTTGTTAGTCCTGGTGTCGATAGTTCATTATTAAATAATGGAATAGGATATAAATCAACATTTCAAGATGTTTCAAGGAAAGTAATTACAAGTGATCTGTCTGTATCATTTTCCATTAAGAAAAAACAATTTTTACAAAAATCCATTCTTCTAGGAAGTATAAACGAATTTCAAAACTTTAATTCAATTCTTAATTTAGAGCAGTCCAATCATTCTACTTATGCTTATACGGGTGATTTTGGGAATGATATTTTATGGAAAAAAAATCGTGAATATTTAAGTGTTGGTCTGGTAATTCAACAGCCATATTTAAAATTTAGGTTTTCCCTTCCTTTTATTTTACAGCAAATTTATCATAAACAATATTTATACTCACTTACTTATTATACGAATGATTTTTTTGTAAATCCAGATTTATTTTTTCAATACTTTCTTAATAGAAAGAATATAATCACATTTAAATATTCTAAAAATAACGATTTTGGCTCAATTACTGATATTTATAGAGGAGGTATACTAACAAGTTTTAAAGAATTCAAAATGAATGGGAATAATCTGCAAAAAACAACAGAAAATAATATGTCAATTTCATATGATTTTAACAATCATGTTAATCTACTGAACCTATCATTAGGAGTTTCTTATAAATTTAGTAAAACTAATTCTACTTACAGTAATGAATATTATAATACTGTTGTTAAATCTGTTTTATTGCCGTATCAAAATCATTATTCAACAATTGGGTATACTACTTCTATTAGTAAATATATTTTCCCTTTGAAAGCTAAATTGGAAGGTAAATTTAATTTTTCAAAAAGCTCATCCAATCAATTTATTAATAATGTTTTTTCTCCATATGTGAATAACTGGTTTAATTCTAGAATTACATGTATGATAAGTCCAATTGATTATCTGTCAATCTCTTATTTAGGGGTATTCTCTTCTATTACTAGTAAATTTAATAGCAATGATAATAATATCATAAGTAAAAAAAACAAATTTAATTCAATAACTAATTCATGTTCATTTATATTAACACCAAATGCTCCTTTTAATGTAACTATTCAAACCTCTCAGCAGATTAATAAATCGCAATTTAATACAAACTTTTTTTTTGCTGATATTAAATTTAAGTATCTGCCTTCTAAACTTAGAACTGAATTTGAAATTGAGTCTTCCAATATATTTAATACAAAGAGATTTGAATACATTTCTATTACCAATAATCAGTTTTACCAATCTAGCTATTTATTAAGAGGCAGACTTTTGTTATTTAGAATGAGTTTTAAATTCTAAATAATACCCATTTTCAAATTGAATGATGCTTGATTAACGGATTAATTTCCTGATTTAGACAGATAATTTCAATAGTCTAGTAATAGTGAACAGATAGTCGAAAATGACTACCTCAAATCATGGAAACTCACGCATAATAGATATGATAGTGCACTTTAATACACTCTATCGTGAAATAGTGCAGGATGCTACCTTATATTCTTTGATTTCTACTTATGGAAGAATAACTATAATTGCCTAAAATTATTCAGATGGTTTTTAACGGAAGCGGAGTACGATATGCTGCTCGTATGTTGAGGATAAGGTATGTACAATTACTAGTTATTTCAAAACAAAGCAGAGATATTGTTTATATTAACCATGAGCTTTTTTGCTATAAAAATTTAATAATCGGCATCAAAATCTACGAGAGCTGAACCTAATGTAGGTAAGAAGAAACAAAACAATGCCGGATTTTAACGGTCGGCCTTTGCTGCTGATAGAAGACGCTACTTTTTTTGTTTGGAGAGTATCCTAATCAAACTTTCAGGTGCTTATAAGATTTGCTACTTGAGCCAGGGATTACTTTTAAACTTATAGATCAAAGATTCTTGATGGGATGGTCACCTTGGTCTATCAAGATGCTCTGGATTCAATTTAAATGCCCACCCTTTCAAAATCAATTCAGATTCATTACACCATTATTGGATGTTTTCTATAGTCAATCTTTTTGACTCACCTCAAAAACTATTCAGTAACTTATACAATGCTTTCAAACCGAACAATTGAGTATTATAGCAAACAGTTTAGATAAATAATTCTTCTCCCTGTAGAATGCAGAATCCACTTTTGGCATTAACAGACAAGGCATCAGGTTCTAGTTTTTTTCTGAATGAATGAAATGCTTTTATAAAAGGCTTAGGAACACCAAACCATTCATACCATATACCTGGTTTGTCTATATATCTTTTTAAGATAAAGCACATTATATAGTTTAAAATTGTATCCGAATTTCTGGGATTATATTTTGACCATATGCTTTCTTTGATGAATTTTGGAGAATAGGTATCCTGATTTTCCATATAGACATAGAATATATTTCCAAGGGTTTCTATCGGAGCAATAATGACTGCAACTTTGTCTTTAACAAGAGCATTTGAAAAAAAATCTAGAAGATTTTTATAACCAGATTTGATATTTTCATGCATTATCTTAGACGAATCACCCATCCATTTTTCACATTTTACAGGTGATAGAATCACCAATTTGTTTTCTTCTAAGTCCTTATATGATTCTC
The DNA here is from genome assembly GCA_047605205.1 of Siphonobacter sp. GTDB lineage: Bacteria > Bacteroidota > Bacteroidia > Cytophagales > Spirosomataceae > Siphonobacter. Next base: position 54,246 of record JASGGE010000004.1, on the reverse strand, counting down.
TGAATATTGCTTCTATTATGCTATTTTCTCCCGAGTCATCTGCTAGTAAGTTTTTCTTTTTATGAAAATCTATTTGATTTTCTTTAGCAGATTTAAACATTAATGCAGGAGTATCAATTGCGATTATAGTAACGGAGCATTTCTTAATGCGTTCTATTACTTTATTCCTATTATTTAAAAGCTGCTCTCCGGGGTAATCTATAAATGATAACTCAATTTTTGGTTTTTTATCTTTAAGTCCGACAAGGAAATTATATTGATAATCATACATTGTGCTGTTAATATCAATTTCGGTACCTAGAACAACATCAGCATTATTTAGAGGTATTTGTGTGTTGGTATTAAAGGCTTTTTTCAGATCTTTAATGTTATTTTCCAATGATAAATCCTTGTCAGATAAGGGCGTTACTTCTAGGAAATTGTCTTCTAAAGTTTTACTAAACTGACTATTGATAGAAGACAATAAACTTGTTTTACCTACTCGTTCGGAGCCAATAACAGTGATATCAAATTTTTTCTTCATACATATCATAAATTTATATAGACTCATTTATCTCTGACAGATATTCACTTCTTGCTCTCCAGCTTTGTTTTAATTCGTTATTTAATGGAGATACTTGAAAATGCTCTGGCCAAATTCTGGATCGGCTTGTTAAGCAAAAAACCTGCCATTCGTCTATAATATTATGTGCCCTGAGTATGCTGTATAAAAAATATTCAATTGTAGCATATAGAATTTGATTTACTTCAAAAGGCCATAACTCCAATTCGTTTTTCAAATTCTCTAACACCATATTATGCATTGCAGTTAAAACGTCTAAAACTTCTTTTGCACTCGGCTTAGGACTTATTTCTGCTATACCTGAATCTGGAATGAGGCAATCAAGTTTTTTTCTAAATCTATGATAAAATAACCCCTGATATGGTAACTGGAAATTCTTTAGCATTTTAAATGAAAAACATAATAATGTGCAATTATTATTAGATAAAGAACTGATAATTTCATTTAAGAATTCTACATCATTTTTTGTACTAAATTGATGCAGTAGATCTTTATTTTTTAATATTTCTATAATATTTCTTTTGTGTATGTCTACTGCTTTGTTTAGACCATTTTCAAGTTCAAGAAAATGATAAGTAAGGCAAACCCTTGTATTGTTAAGATAGTATTCATATGCTGATTTATAACTTCCAAGTATATTTCTTGTTTCTTCAATCTCCTCTATAGTTGGTATATCTGTATTTTTGTATGATCTTTCCTGTGCTATTCTGATAGATTCTATAATACACTCATTTGCAGAATCTTTTTGTGCACGGAATCCTTCTAAATATTCTTCCAGATCGATATATAATTTTTTTGAAAAAGTTCTGAATAATTTGCTAAAATTATGAAATATGAATTGATTTTGACCTGTTTCCATATTGCTTATAATTTTAATGTTATTTATTTGAGTTGAAACTTTTTCTTTTAAATGGGTTAATTTTTTTTGTAAATCACTCATGTATAAATCATCTATATAATTTATTTTTTTCAAGCCATCTTGTAGTATATGATTTTGTAGTATATTTTGTACTTCTTCTTTATTTGAGAAATCAACAATTAAATTACTGACAAATCCCATTTCTTCAGGGAGTTCATTAATTAATTGCTTGCAATTTTTAAAATTATCTTCGTTAACAGATTCAGATTTAATATGATTCATTAATAAATACCCCCAGGTTTCTATAGGTATTTCGGCTACAGTTTTTTTTATTGTATCGTATAATTCTATTTCCTGAGATTTCCATATATCACCCATACCTGACGGCATTTTTGTGAATAATAGTATATCTATATCATTACTTATGACCTCCATGAGCTGATTTTCACTTAAAATACCTGTGTCTCCTAATCCAGGCATATCAATGAAAGCAATGTTTTCCATATCTTTATAAGGAAAGGCACAAAATATCTTTATTTCTTTGACGGCTAAATAATTATAATATATTCGTTCTCCATTTTTATTATCCTGAGCTATATATTCCCTTATTTGATTTATTGATATTTTTCGTGTTCCATTTTCATACAATAAATGCCTGTATTTATTTAATTCACTTTTATATGTTTGAAGCCGTTCGTATTTTAATTTATTACTTAAATTTTCCTGTTTGTTTTCAGGTAAAGGAGTTAAATTTATTTTTTCAAATTCTTCAATATTTTTTGGCAAATATTTTAAATCTAATAATTCTTTATAGTAAGGAGTAATTATTTTATCAATAAATGATTTTTCGTCATAGAAATATACTTCTCCGTATGATTCTGATGTATTACTGTGAATGATAGTGCTACGGGTTCCTATACAATGGCCATAATTCCCTGTTGGAATAGTACTTTCATCTAATCCTGTTAGAGAACTAATTAACTGACTTTTACCTTGCCTTGCCAGACCAACCACGCCTACGTTAATCGTTTTTTTAAGAAAACGTGATAGGTATCTGTTTATATCTTGATCTTCGTTTTTTATTGCACTTATAAGTTCATGTATATTAATGTTTAATAATTTTTCTTTGATATTATTATTTGTTACTGATTCCAGTAATTCCCTTTTTTCCTGCTCTACTGATTCTAATAGATTCTTTGTAACAGACAGCTTCTGTTGTGTGTTTCTCAGAGCGTTGCCGTAAAGGATCCTTTTTTTAATTATTGTGGTAAATATTTCACTGGGACTTAATGTATTGGCCATCTGATAAAAATTTTATCCTGTACAAAGTTAAGTATATATTCTTACAAAGGTATATCATGGATGAATAAATATCTTAATATATGCGGCTGTTAATGATTATGATAGAAGTAGTCGTTTGTGTAATGAATATGGATGTCAGGTAGGTATATATGTCAAGTTGATGATAGAGATGGACTTTGATTGCTTTCGGGGGGGGGGGATTGTTGGCAGTCGGATATTTCTTAGTTAGTGTTATAGGGTGCGGTTTTTATGTCTTATTTGTAGTCGGTAGTGATCTGAATAATGTTATGCGGGCATTGAAATGGTTTGTGCCGGGGTGACCGTCGGTTTGAAGGTGGCACTATCATGTTATATGATTTTTTTGTTTGCTGGTTGTCATTTTATAAGATTTTCTCAGTAAAATGGATGCAGAGCTGATGGTAGCGTCAGATAAATGTATGAAGTATGAGTATAGAACAAGATCGCTTGCAAGAGCCAGCGTGGCGGCATTGGGGCCCTTATGTGTCGGATCGTCAGTGGGGAACAGTTCGGGAAGATTATAGTATAAACGGAGATGCCTGGAATTATACTACTCATGATATGGCTCGTAGTTATTCATATCGTTGGGGCGAAGAAGGCATAGCTGGTTTTTGTGACCATAAGCAGTCTTTGTGTTTGGCATTGGCTTTGTGGAATGGGCAGGATCCTATTCTGAAGGAACGTTATTTCGGGCTGGGTAACAACGAAGGGAATCACGGAGAAGATGTAAAAGAACTTTACTTCTATCAGGATGCCTTGCCGTCGCATGCGTATCAGCGAATGTTATATAAGTATCCACAGAACGCATACCCGTATGACCGGTTGGTAGAAGAAAACCGCCGGCGGAGTCGACTTGAGCCGGAATTTGAAATTCTGGATACTGGTATTTTTGATGATAATCAGTATTTCGATGTATTTGTTGAATATGCTAAAGGCAGCCCACATGACATTCTGATGAAAGTAACCATCTGGAATCGCGGTTCTGAAGAAGCAAAATTACATATACTTCCAACGATATGGTTTAGTAATACCTGGCGATGGGGGTATGACAGAGGCCAGTCACAAAAGCCAACCTTAAAAATTCAGGCGGAAGGTCGGGTTCTGGCAAATCATTCTGAGCTTGGGCAGTATGTTATCCAGGCGGAAGGTGAGCCGGAATGGCTTTTTTGTGATAACGATTCCAATACAAAAAGGCTTTATAATCAGGATACTAATATTCTTTATCCCAAAGACGGAATTAACGATTCCCTTTTGCATGGGGCTGATTCGGTTAATCCTGCACGGGAGGGAACAAAAGCGGCGGCTCATTACCAGGTGGATATTCCGGCGGGAGGGTCACAATCTATTCGGCTACGTATGTGGACCGGGGCCGATCACCCTCAGCCTTTTGCTGATTTTGATACCATAATAGAACAACGAGTAGCGGAGGCAGATGCATTCTATCAGACGATTCACCCAGGAGAAGCTTCATCAGATGAAAAGAATATTCAGAGGCAGGCTTTGGGGGGTATGCTTTGGAATAAACAGTTTTACTATTATGACATTCATGAATGGTTAAAAGGAGATCCGGCAGGGTCAGTGTCGGCTGCTGAACGTATGGCTGGCCGAAATCATGAGTGGAGACACCTTATGAATAAAGCGGTGATTTCCATGCCTGATAAATGGGAGTATCCCTGGTATGCTGCGTGGGACTGGGCGTTTCATTGCCTGATCCTGGCTCGTATTGATCCGGATTTTGCCAAACATCAGCTGGTGTTACTAACCAATGAGTGGTATATCCATCCGAATGGTCAGTTACCTGCGTATGAATGGGCACTGGGTGATGTGAACCCTCCTGTTCATGCCTGGGTGGTATGGCGTATTTATCAAAAAGAGCAGGAGAAAACCGGGAAAAGAGATACCGCTTTTCTGGAATCCGTTTTTCATAAGCTACTACTTAATTTTACCTGGTGGGTAAATCGGGAAGATGCTACAGGAGACAATATTTTCGAAGGAGGTTTTTTAGGACTGGATAATATTGGCGTATTTGACCGGAATGCTGTATTACCCGAAGGTGGGCACCTGGAGCAGTCGGATGGAACGAGCTGGATGGCTATGTATGCTCTCAATATGATGCGAATGGCCCTGGAGTTGGCTCAAACCGATTCCATTTATGATGATCTGGCGACGAAGTTTTTTGACCACTTTCTTTATATCGCCCAATCCATGACGCAAATAGCAGAAACGGGTTTATGGGACGAACAGGACGGCTTCTTCTATGATCAATTACGAACACCCAATGGCGAAGTAACAAAGTTACGGGTGAAAACCCTGGTGGGCTTAATTCCGCTCTTTGTCGTAGAGACCTTTAACATTGAAGAGTTACAGAAACGGCCTACTTTTTTAGCCCGGATTCGATGGTTCTGGCAGCATCGTCCGGACCTGGCTAATCAGGTTTCTCGATATATTGAACCAAATGATGAGGATGTCAGCCGATCGTCAAAACGGTTGTTTAGCCTTTTACGTGGCTACCGCTTAAAGGCACTTTTACACAAAATGCTGGACGAAGGTGAGTTTTTAAGTCCGCACGGAATCCGGTCGGTTTCCCAGGCGTATCGTGATCAGCCCTATGAATTTGCGATGTCAGATACCGTTTTTCGTCTAAACTATACACCTGCCGAAAGTGATAGTGGCTTATTCGGAGGAAATAGTAACTGGCGTGGGCCTGTCTGGATACCCGTAAACTACCTGCTGATTGAAAGTCTTCAGGAATTTTATGCGTATTTCGGGGATCAGTTTACGGTAGAATGCCCCGTTGGGTCTGCCCGGATGTTAACCTTGAAAGAAGTGGCTGATGAATTAACCAATCGTCTAATCGCCATATTCCAAAAAACAGAGGATAATAAACGGATAGGATTTGGGCTACACACGAAATGGCAGGATGAACATTTTCGGGATAATCTCCAGTTCTATGAATATTTTCATGGCGATACCGGCTGGGGGTTAGGGGCTTCTCATCAAACCGGTTGGACAGGCTTAATCTCGGAGTTAATACACCGGAAGTATACAGCAGTTAAGTAACGATGATTATTGATAACCTATTGAGATAAGAAGAGATAAATGAGTATAGACAATCTTCAAAATCACAATAGGTATGGAAACGTTAGAGGTTCAGGTTCCCTGGGTTGAGTCACCCTTTTTTGAAGTCGAGCTGGAATCCTCAAACCTGGATGCAGAAACAAAGGAACTTGCCCGGTTTTATTCAGAAAACGGGTACATCATTTTTGATCCGCAGCTTGAGGAAGGCTTGATAGATGAAGTTCTGCAAGCCATTAAACCCGATTTTGACAATCAGAAAACAAATCGCCTGCAAGATGCCTGGGAAAGACACGATGCGATAAAACAAATCGCCTCAGCTCCGCGTGTAATGCAACTGCTCGAAATCTTCTATAAGCGTAAACCGATTCCCTTTCAAACCCTGAATTTTTCTACCGGTAGCCAACAGAGAACCCATAGTGATTCGATTCATTTTAATTCTGTTCCAGAACGCTATCTCGCTGGCGTATGGATTGCCTTAGAAGACGTGAATAATGGGAATGGCCCTTTACATTACTTCCCCGGGAGCCATCGGTTACCTTTTTATGACTTATCTATTTTAGGGTTAAAAGGTTCTGCCAGTACCTCCATGGAGGAAATGTTAACGAAGTACTATACGCGTTACGAAGATTTTATGGAGGATCTAGTCACAAAGAAAAAACTGGATAAGAAAGTACTTAATCTTAAAAAAGGTCAGGCTCTTATATGGTCGGCTAATCTTTTACACGGTGGCGAAAAGATCACAATGCCCGGTTCAACCCGCTATACTCAGGTTACTCATTATTATTTTGAAAACTGTGCTTATTACCGGCCCATGCGAACGGATATGGCTTTAGAGCGGGTTTCAATTCAAAAGGTAACAAACATTGCAACAGGAGAAGAAGTGGTAAGTAATTACTTAGGTACATCGATCAATCGTGTTGGCTATTCTTACAAACTGTATTTACCTGGTAACCTTGTGAGAGCATTAGTCCCTTCCGGGTTACGGCAGCTAATCAAGAAAATTATTAATAAATAGGTGCTGTGAAAGAATATAAGATTGCATACGTAATTTTAGTTCACAAGCTTCCTGCCCAGGCTCGAAGAGTAGTAGAACGGTTATCTGGTTATGAAAGTAAGTTTTGGATACACGTTGATACGCACTCTGATATAAAATTGTTTGAGAAAGAGTTCAGCCTATTGCCCAATGTTGCATTTATAAAAAAACGTTATCATACCCGTTGGGGGCACTTCGATTTTGTAAGAGCTTATTTACAAAGCATCCGGGAGATAAAATACACGGGGTATAAATATGATCACTTGATCTTTTTAAGTGGACAGGACTATCCTTTAGTCAGTAGGCAAACGTTAATTAATTTTCTAGCCCAGAACCGTTCTAAAAGTTTTGTACATTTTACCAAAATGAATAGAACTGAACACGATCATCTGTGGGAAAGGCTTGAAAAATATCATCTGTTTTTACCTTATAATCAGGGGCTAAAATATCCCTACCAATCAGAGCAACCTTTAAAACGAATCACTGATTTTGTGTTCAAAAGCACAGGACTATTTACATTGCCAAGAAGGGTGCCACTGAATATGGAGCCTTATTTTGGTTCAAATTGGGTAAGATTAACACCGAAAGCTGCTGATTTTGTTCTGAGTATTATCGAAAATAACCCCAAGATTCAAGAATTTTTCAACCATATGCTGCTTTCAGACGAGCATTTTTTTCAAACCTTGTTACTAAACGCAACGGAAGAAGAAAGAGGGGAGATCGTAAATCATAATTTTACATTTACACACTGGAAAAGGCCATCAGAATGGTATTCCGTACCACTTGGAATGCGTGATCTAGAGCTGCTAAAAAATTCTGGTGATTTTTTTGCTCGTAAGTTTGATGAAACATATGATCGAACCATTCTGAATTGGTTCGATAAAAATAGCCTGTAAACAAAAAACCGTCTCAGTATCTGAGACGGTTTTTTGTTATGCGTGAATTTCAATCGGTTCACCGGACTTATTATAAAAATGAAACTCGGTTACACCCAATGAACTGTCTTGGATCAGGTTTACCCAGGTTTGATACTTAAACCACCATTTTATTCGCCGAGAGGGAAATCCCTTCATGAAAAAGGCATATAAGTAGGGATGTAAAGTTACCCGTAACCCTTTTTCATTCTGTTTGCCCAGAATATAGTCAACCGTCTGTTCGATAATATCCGAAACGGCGATACTCGCTGAAATTTTACCAGTGCCTCCGCAGGTTGGGCAAACTTCGTGCGTATGAATGGTTAACTCAGGTCGCACGCGTTGCCGGGTAATCTGCATGAGCCCGAATTTTGTTAGGGGGAGAATGGTAAACTTGGAACGGTCCAGCTTCATTTCTTCCCGCATAACATCGTAAATCATCTTCTTATTTTCGGGTTTTTTCATGTCAATGAAATCAATGACAATGATTCCGCCCATATCCCGAAGACGTAACTGGCGAGCAATTTCCTTGGCCGCCTCTATATTAACGTTAACAGCGGTATCCTCCTGGCTTTCTTCCTGATTGGATTTATTGCCTGAGTTAACATCAATAACGTGTAGGGCTTCTGTATGCTCGATAATCAGATAACCACCACCTGATAAACTTACCGAGCGGCCAAAAAGCATTTTGAGCTGCTTTTCAATACCAAAATGCTCAAATACTTTGCTTTTACCCTGGTGAAATTTGACAATACTCTGTTTCTCAGGAGCAATCTGCTGAACATACGAACGTACTTCTTCGTACATTTCCCTACTATCCAGCGTTATGCTATCGAAATTATCATTTAGCATATCCCGCATGATGGACGTCGCCCGGCTCATTTCCCCGATTATTTTATCCCGGGGCTTCGCATCACGAAGCAACTTCATGCCGGCATCCCACTTGGCTAATAAGCTTCTGAGATCCAGTTCAATTTCTTCTGATTCCTTACCTTCCGCTACGGTACGGATGATTACGCCAAAACTCGCGGGCTTAATACCCTGAACGAGCCTATGAAGGCGTTGTCGTTCTTGTTTGCTGGTAATTTTTTTCGAGATATTAATCGAATGCCCGAAAGGAACCAGTACCAGAAAACGGCCTGCAATAGAGATATCACAGGAAAGGCGAGGCCCTTTTGTTGAAATGGGCTCTTTTACAACCTGCACCAGAATGGGTGCATTTCGGGCTAATACTTTATCAATTTTGCCGTGTTTGTCGATCTCTGGCTCCATTTCGAAGCCATTCAACATCCCATCATTTACTCGTTTCGCAATAACATCCCGGGTAAATTTATTCAGCGAATTGATATTGTGCCCAAGGTCAAGATAATGCAAAAAGGCATCTTTCTCGTACCCAATATCTATGAAGGCGGCATTAAGACCCGTAACCAGTTTTTTAACGGTTCCGAGGTAGATATCGCCCACAGAAAAGTGCTCTTCAGACTCTTCAAAGTGATATTCAACGATTCTTTTGTCCTGCAAAAGAGCGATTCTATCACCTTTGGGAGTCGAATTGATAACTAATTCGTTGCTCACAGGTGATGCTCAGAGGTTTTTGGAGAAAAGCAGGCCTTTTCCCGAAACTAGGCTAAAACGCACACAATTAATTGTACGAGTAGCTCCGGCAGGCCATTACTTTTGCTCTGGTAGAACAGGATGGCTGGATACACAAAAAGGCTGGACCCCAGCTGGGCCAGCCAATCGAGTGAAAAAGTTGAAAGTGAAAAGTGAGAAAAGTTTTTCTACTTTTCACTTTTCACTCTTCACTCCAAAGATTATTTCTTCTTGTGTCTGTTCTTTCTGAGCCGCTTTTTGCGTTTGTGAGTAGCAATCTTGTGGCGTTTACGTTTTTTTCCGCAGGGCATGTTGTAAATGAGTTTAGCGGTCTTTGTGTTTTCCAGGAATAATTGAGCCGATACTTTATTTTCTCAAAATTCCTGAGGATTCACGTTAACCAATTGAAAAATTATTTTAACTGTTCCAGATATTCCCGGACACCCGCCAGAATGGTCGGGTCAGTCTCTTTTGTCTGTACCTCTTTTAACAGCGGCACAGCTTTGTCCTTTTGTCCCATTTCGGCATAACAGATGCCTAGATAAAACATGGTACGGGTATTGTTGGGTTGGTTACGCAGGATGCGTTCAAAACGTCCTACAGCTTTTTCATACTGATTAGAACGCATTGAAAGAATGCCCATATTGAATAGAGCCGGTTCAAAGTCCGGATCCTGTTCCAGAATCTCGCGAAGCATAGCAATTCCCTGCATTGGATTCGTCGTTGAGACGTAAGTCATAGCAAGATTTGATTTTGCCTGTAACAAATTCGGATTCTGATCGAGGGCTTTTTGGTACCAATCCCGAGTTTTTTCACCTAAAGTCGCAGCTTTTTCTGAATTTACTGCAAACGTAAAGGCTTCATAATAGCGGTCGCCAGCTTTTAAAAAGCGGTCGACGGTTGGTTGTAATTGTGCAACTTCTCCGGCGTAATAGGCTGCACTGTCAAACCGCGTTGCTTTGGCAAAGAGTTCCACCAACTGCTCCGCAGCCCGAATTCGTTCTTCCGTGGGTTTGGTAGTTTCAAATGCGGCTTTTGCCTTTGCAATGCTCTGTTGTTGTTGCGGAGACAAGGGCTGCTGATGCGTATCGGTTGCCGGATTTACTGTTTCAGCACTTGCCTCTTGCATTGGGGCAGCTTTAGTTGGTCGTTTATCATCTTGTACAACTACTTTAGGTAAGCTATAGAGCACCCCAATAGTTGCCAGAGCAATGCCAATAAGAATGATAAATGACTTTTTCACAGGCTTTACTTGTCTTTAGATTTAGGAAGGCAACGCATTTTAAAGTCAAAACGGTTCATTTCTTAAATCCTGCTCCCACCCAATGCATAACGTAAGGGGGACTAAAGGGATATAATAAAGATGTTAAGTTGGTTACATCCCTTTAGTCAAAAGAAAAAACTAAACAGCACTGCTAGCTTTTTCGGATTTCTTTACTGACTCAGTGAATTCTTTCGCTGGTTTGAAACTAGGGATAAAGTGCTCAGGAATTTCCATAGTGGTGTTCTTGGAAATGTTCCGGGCTACTTTCTTAGCACGTTTTTTGTTTACGAAGCTGCCGAAACCACGAACATATACTGGTTCGCCATCCACGAGGGCCTCTTTCACTACGCTGAAAAATGTTTCCAGGCTCTGAGCTACATCAGCTTTATCAATGCCGGTCTTTTCGGCGATTTTTGCGATCACGTCTGCTTTGGTCACTATGGTAAACTTTAAGGTTTATGATGATTTTTAATTGCGAAAGTGCCTAAGGCTCAAAATTTTAGAGGCACAAAAGTAGAGGTTTGAATTCATTTCCAAAACACTTTGCCAGATAAATGATCAATATTTTTTTTGTAACCTATTAACTTTTAGTTATTTAACCCATAAATATAACCTTGGCCGAAGCGGCTTTTCTATGACCAGAATCTAAATTTCGAGGTAAATGGAAAGCCTGACAGCTTGTCGGGTACTGCATTTTGGAGCAATTATTTTTCTATTTGCTGGTAATGACAAACGATTTTTTCGCTCCTAAATTATTGGCATGGTATGATCGTTATGGACGAGACTTGCCATGGAGACATACAAACGATCCGTATCTGATTTGGCTTTCAGAAATTATTTTACAGCAGACCCGAGTTGTACAGGGAATGCCCTATTATTATCGATTTGTTGAGGCCTTTCCGACCGTTAGAGCTTTGGCAGCGGCCGACGAACGAGAGGTTCTTCGTCTATGGCAGGGATTAGGGTATTATTCAAGGGCTCGCAATCTTCATCATACAGCAAGGCAGGTCGTTGAAGAGTATAATGGCGTGTTTCCGACTACGTATGAAGAGTTATTAAAATTAAACGGGATTGGCCCTTATACTGCAGCGGCAATAGCTTCTTTTGCTTTTAATGAAAAAACGGCTGTAGTGGATGGTAACGTATATCGAGTATTGTCACGCATTTTTGGTATAGAGACGGACATTACTACTCCGGCTGCCAAAACGCAATTTACTACATTAGCTAACGAACTAATTTCAGGACAACAACCTGCTAAGTATAACCACGCCATTATGGATTTTGGGGCCATACAGTGTGTTCCGGTTTCGCCACAATGTATGTTTTGTCCTTTTAGCTGGGAATGTGCTGCCCATGCCACTGGTAAACAGGCACAATTGCCTGTAAAGGCTAAAAAAACCAAAAGCAAAGAGCGATTTTTTCACTATCTGGTATTTGAACGAAATGGAGAGCTCGCATTAAGGGAGCGTCTTCAAAAGGACGTCTGGATTAATATGTTTGACTTTTTGCTAATCGAAGAAAACAAACTATTAGATTGGGAAAGGGTTGCTCAAAACGCTTTTTTAAAAGAACAGTTACCAAATCTGACGTTAGTAAACGAATCTCAGCTGTATACACACGTGTTATCTCATCAACGTATTCAAACCAAATTTTGGCGACTAAAGCTTAATTCTGATATTATTTTACCCGAAGGGTTGAGATTTTATGACTATGAGGAGATAGACAAGCTTCCGAAGCCTGTTTTAGTGCTAAAGTATTTAAAGGACTATACTAAGTAAAAAGCACTAATTACTTAGTGACCGGTCGGGAAAAGTGTTTCATTTTTCATTTGATTTGTTAACTAAAAAATGTAAATTTACTTGTAATCCAGTTAACATAATTATGGCAAGAACATTCAATAAAGTGATTGTGTTCGGGAACCTTGGCCGTGATCCTGAAACCCGTACATTGCCCAGTGGGGCTAAAGTAACGGAGTTCAGTGTAGCCACTTCAGAATCATACAGTACACGGAATGGCGAAAAAGTGGAACAGACCACCTGGTTTAGGGCTGAAGCCTGGGAACGTTTGAGCGATATCGCATCACAATATCTGAAAAAAGGGGATCAGGTGTATTTGGAAGGACGTTTACGAATGGAAGAATATACGGATCGGGATGGGAATCAGCGTTCTGCCTTACGGATACGCGTAACGGATTTGAATTTAATGGGGAGTATCCGTAGTGAAGAAAGCTTGGCCAGCGGCGGATTAGCACAGACCGCTACTCCGGTACCGGCCCCTCGTCCGGCAGCACCAGGGGCAACACCATCCGCCTCTCAATTAGCAGGAAATAGTGACGAAGACGATCTGCCATTCTAACGTAAAATAGTCGAGCACGCATTAGTACATATCCATTAATCGTGATTGTTTTGCAGACAAGATCGATTGATGGATATACTTTTTATTATAAAATCAATAATTTGACAGTCAGGAAATTATTCAGGCGTAAACGAATTATTTTTCCGGATAACTTGACTGTCAGTAAATTAAAGGAACAATTTTGGGCATTAAATTGCTATATTGACCTAAGTTTCACCAAACAGATTCCATATTGGAGCCACATCTGCTCTCAGAAATGACCCCGTTAGTGGGCGAAATACTCGACCCATTCCCTCGTTGGGCACTCCTCGCTGATGCGTTGGGTGCCGGCTTCTATCTTTCAAATGGCCTGATTTTATTACTTCTTTTGGCAGCCTCTGCTTTGGTGGCAGGCTCGGAAGTAGGGTTTTTCTCCTTATCACTTGATGCCCGCCGTGAAATTCGGGACAGCGATCAGGCTTCTGAGCGACGAATTGCCCGAATGCTCGATCACCCGCAGTTATTGCTAGCTACTCTTCTTATTTTCAAAAACCTACTGGATATCACCTTAGTTACCTTAACGGCGGTAGCCACAAAGGAAGCTCTCGGTGAAGATGTAGCTGCCTGGGTAGGAGTAGTAATCCAAACAGTAGGGGTTACGTTTCTGATTGTCTTCTTTGGTGAGCTCATCCCGAAGGTATGGGCAAATCAGAATCCGATACGTTTTCTGAAAATAACGGCTCCCATTATTGATGCCGCTCAATTCCTGTTTCGACCGATTTCCGTGCCATTAATGGGAATCTCGGATTTAATTGAAAAACGGGTGCAGCGAAAAGGATATACGATTACTGCTGAAGAATTAAGCCATGCTCTGGAAATTACTACCGGCCAGGGCACTTCTGTAGAACAAAAAGAGATTTTAAGGGGAATTGTCAATTTTAGTAGCATTTCTGCCCGGCAGATTATGCGTTCACGCATGGATATTACCGCTTTTGACATTGAGCTGGATTTTCATGAGTTGATGGATAAAATCAATAAGTCGGGGTATTCGCGGGTGCCAGTCTTTCGAGATACACTTGATAAAATTGAAGGAGTCCTCTATATCAAAGATTTACTCCCCTATATTGACAAAGACGAACATTTCGACTGGCAGCAAACCTTACGGCCTGTTTACTTTATACCAGAGAGTAAAAAGATTGATGACTTACTACACGATTTTCAGGAAAAACGAGTGCATTTAGCCGTAGTTGTCAATGAATACGGTGAGACGGAAGGACTTATTACGCTGGAAGATATCATCGAAGAAATTGTAGGGGATATCCGCGATGAATACGATGAGGACGAAATTCAGTATACCAAGATAGATGACAATACCTTTGTTTTCGAAGGTAAAACGCCTTTAAATGATGTAGCAAAGGTATTGAACCTGTCTATGGAACGCTTTGAAAAGGCTCGTGGAGATAGTGAGTCATTAGGTGGGCTATTGCTGGAATTATTTGGCCGTCTTCCCAAAGTAAATGAAGAGATTTCTCTTCAGATGTTAACCTTTCGTGTGCTTGCCGCCGATCAGAAACGAATAAAAAAGGTTCGGGTAACGAATAAGCCAGTTTCAAACGAAACAATAGATAAAGAATTAGATTAAAAATAGCCCTGGGCTATTTTTAATCTAATCTATACGTTTTTTGAAAGAAAGAAAGGGACTTGTTATCAAAACGTCTTTAGTTTGCTAGTCAATAGTATAACCTCTATTCTGATTTCGTATGAAACGTATTTTATCCTTGCTATGGTTAACCTGGCTGATTGTGCCAGCATTAGCCCAGCCTTCCGAGCGAATTGTTAAAGTACTGGTAGCCCCTGATCGCCCTGGGTGGACGTATAAAGCCGGAGAGCCGATCTCTTTTTCTGTTTCAGTATTACAATGGGGCTTACCAGTAAAAGGAGTAAAGATCCGCTATCTGGTAGGGCCTGAAAAAATGCCCGCAGTTCGCCAGGAAACACTTACTCTACCAGAAGGTAAAACAACGATTACTTCCACGCTTAAAGTCCCTGGTTTTGTACAGTGTATTGTCTTTGCCGAGGTAGATGGTAAAGAATATAAAGGGCTGGCCTCAGCAGGGGTTGATCCGCAACTGATCAAACCAACCATTGATAATCCGGCGGATTTTCAGCAATTCTGGGATAAGAGCAAACAAGAACTGGCCCAACTGCCACTAGATGCACGTATGACCTTACTGCCGGATCGTTGCACCGAAAAAGTAAATGTGTATCAGGTGAACGTGCAAAACTATGGTGGGGCCCGTCTTTACGGAATTCTGTGTGTACCTAAAGCGGCGGGTACTTATCCGGCTTTGTTACGAGTACCGGGAGCCGGTATTCGGCCTTATTATGGAGATGTAGCTACGGCTGAAAAAGGAATCATTACGCTGGAAATAGGCATTCATGGTATACCCGTTACACTGGATCCGGTGGTTTATCAAAACCTGGCAGTTGGGTCATTAGCCCAATATTTTCAGTTTAATCTGGATGACCGCGACCGATATTATTACAAACGCGTGTATTTGGGTTGCGTGCGGGCGAATGATTTTTTGGTAAGCCTACCCCAATACGATGGGCAGCATCTGGCGGTAACGGGGGGTAGTCAGGGTGGTGCGTTGTCCATTGTTACGGCGGCTTTAGATCCACGGGTTAAATGGCTTGGGGCTTTCTACCCAGCTCTGTGTGACTTAACGGGTTATTTGCATAATCGGACAGGGGGCTGGCCACATTTATTCGCGGGCCCGAGTCTTGAATTCAATGATAAACCCGATAAAATAAAAACCTGCGGATATTATGACGTGGTGAACTTTGCCCGACGCCTGACTATTCCGGGAGCTTATTCATGGGGATATAATGATGAAACCTGCCCGCCTACGTCTATGTACGCTGCCTATAACGTCATTCAGGCCCCTAAACAATTGGATTTGGCTTATGAAACAGGTCACTGGACGTATCCAGAGCAAACCGAGCGAATGGCCAACTGGTTAATTGAGAAATTGAAAGGAAAGTAGTGGATGTATTTTAATTATGCGAATGCATTAGAATCCACTTCGGTTATTACTACCATCAAAATAAATGTTACTATGGACCGTCGGTCGTTTGTGAAAAGCTCTGCAGCAGCTGTTGCCGCTACTCCAGTTATGGAACAAAAACTTACATTCGTTCATCATGTGTATTTCTGGTTGAAGAATCCAAAAAGCAAGGCTGACCACGACCAATTGTTATCGGCATTAAAAGGCCTGCGTAAGATACCCACTATCAGATTGGCTCATATTGGAAAACCCGTGGTGACAGAGCCTGACAAAACCGTAACGGATGCAACGTATACCTTTTCGGTTATGCTGGTGTTTGATTCTGCTGAAGATGAATATACCTACCTGGTACATCCATTACACAAGGAATTCGTTGAAAAAAACAAGCACTTATGGAGTAAGGTAATGGTCTATGATTCTGAGCTGCTCTAGCCTAAAAAGGCTCTAACCCAGAGCCTTTTTTAGTACACATTTTACGAATTAACCATTATCTGCAAATTCAGGGTAAAGCATCATGCCGCCATCAATATATAGCGTTTCTCCTGTAACATAATCCGACTCATCAGACGCTAGCCAGACTGCCGCTTTAGCTACATCTTCAGGTTTGCCAATACGTTTATAGGGAATTAAGTCCAGTAAGGCAGGCATCTTAGCCGGATCTGACCAGACACTTTTGTTAATAGGTGTCTGAATGGCACCTGGGCTAATGGCATTAACCCTGATTTTTTTCGGGGCTAATTCCTGAGCAATGGATTTCATAAACATTAAAACACCGCCTTTTGAGGCTGCATAATTTACGTGTCCAGCCCAGGGAATCATGTCGTGAACGGAGCTCATGCAGATAATTTTACCAATACATGTATCAGAAGGATCATCGTCAGCCTGTTTAACGAACTGCTGGGCGGCTTCGCGGGCACAAAGGAACTGCCCCGTAAGGTTGGTGCCTATTACGGAATTCCACTGATCTAGCGTCATCTTCAGAAAAGGCGAATCTACCTGATGGCCGCTATTACTTACCAGAATATCAACTCTTCCATAGGCTTCCAGCGTTTTGGTAAATAAAACCTTGACCTCTTCTTCTTTACTGACATCAGCCTGGACATAGATACCCTTGCCTCCTTCTGCTTCAATTTGTTTTAGGGTTTCTATCGCACCATCAACATTGTTATAATAATTAATCACAACAAAAGCACCTTCACGAGCCATCTCGATGGCAATTGCCTGGCCTATTCCTGAACTTGATCCGGTTATGATCGCGATCTGATCTTTCAAACGGTTAAAGGGCATAATTGTGGTTATTTAAAAATCAATGAGTAACCAGATAACAAGCATCTGGAAATTAAATTTCGATTGAAACTCTGAAAGATATTTTTCGCCAGGCCTAACCGAATAGCTTCTTCCTGATTTAGAAAGCATTATTCCTTAAGCTGTTTGACGTCAAAGACCACTTTTTGTAAAAATTGTGTAGATCTATTTTCTCAATGGGTGATTTTTTTAATAAAGTATGTTCTTTAATTCCCTGTATAAATGGGCAGGTACAAAATTTTACTTACTCAGGTACACAAATAATATTTTACTACTATGGCTGGGCATAATATAAATACTCCGCAAAATGAAAATCCTAATATCCGTAAATTAATACTGTTTATACTAATGTGGTAGGGATATTTGTCTTATGGGCTATTTTAGGAAGTTTATTTACGGGTAATACTCCCAGTAATGACCGGGGAATCGGTGCCGTTAATCGAGCAACTATTCTACAAAGTAGTGATACGCTAAAGACATAATAAAAAGTAAGATTTTTATTTCAGTTTGATTTGATGACGATAAGTCAAGCACGGGCTAGATGTATGCCTTCCCGTTTCATGGAACTTAATTTATGGGTAAAAGTCCGCAATAAATCCCATTGACTTATTAATAATATTCTTGCGTATTCGGGCAAATCTTCAAATAGAGCTTTCCGATACGATTCCATTAAATTCTCATCCAGGCGTTGGCGTAAGTTAATTTCATGTTCATCAGAGATAAACGGATAAGAATTTTGATTTTGTAGCCAGGTGGAATCTGGAATGAAATCATAAATAATATTTCCGCCGTAGCTCCACAATTGATTAACTAACTGGTTTTTACAAAGTATACTGCTGCTAATGCCTCGCATTAATAAAGGTTTTAGTAATAAACACTCCGTATGATTAGCAAGGGCGGTATATACTCGTACTCTACCTTCGTGGGAATGGATAAGTGTGTTGAGCCAATAGCAAAGGCGAGAATAATCAGTGTGTTCCATGACTAAATTATAATTGGAGATGACGGCTTTGATACCTAAATAATATCAATAGTATTGAAATACGTTTCTTGAAGTATAGTGTATTGGAAAGATCTTTAAAATGTAGAGAATCCTATAAAAATACTTCATTTAATAAAAAATTATGTATAATATTGATACTATATCGAATAAAATTAGGTCAGAATGTTACCCTGAATTTTTTTAAAAACTATTTTAGTTAATAAATAGTTTGATCAGTTCGTTACTAGAATAACCTTTTAACAAAGACTCGATAAGCTGAAGATTTAATGTAATAACGTTACGTTGTTCCCCTAATAATTGAGCTAATTCGGATAATACCTACACTTTTTCATGTTTTAGCATCTTATCATACTTTTTCAAAATAGCCATATAGCTAAATGTTTATAAAGGAATAGGATGAACTCTATTTTGTTGGTCTGCCTCTGAAATAGCAGTTGGTACCGGAAGTGGATCAGATGAAGACTGAATATTTTCTTCTGTACCAAGTTCATCGGGTTTTACCGGCGGGGTGTGCTCAGGAATATCGGGTATCGGGGGCGTCTCTGCCGGAGCTTGTGGCTGGTACGGATCAGGTACTTCGGGCGAGATCGGATTAACCTCAGGTATATTCGGTAAATCGGGCGTTTCTTGCGGAGGGCTTATGCTATTCTTATGCCTAGCATATTCTACATTTTGTAAGGTTTCTTTCTGATATTCAGATTCAACACCTAACCCGAAAGGCCCACTATTTTCCTGCATATCCTCCCGGAGCTCTAAATCCTGTGCTTCAGGAGAGAGAGTACGTGGATCAATGCCGGGAGCTTTTTCGCCCGGAGCCAGACGCTTTGTCTTTTTTGTTTCCATGGTAAAATAAGATTGGATAGCGGGTTCCTACCTTCTCACTAAAAGCATACCACTTCCACAAAGAATTTTACTCCCCACTTTGGGGAAATAGATGAACTCTTTCCCTGATTAAACATTTGGAATCATTCTTTGACGTAATCAGGCTATAACAACCTAACGCTTACTACTATGGAAAAGCCAAATAAACCAACCGTAGATGCGTTTCTGAATGAGGTAGAGAAGAACCATTCAGAACCTAATGCACATCAGGAAAAAGAAAAGCTGGAACAAAAACGAAAGGAAGACCCTGAATTTCGTGAATTGGCTGAAGAAGAAGAACAGAAAGCCCGTGAAGCTGAAAAATATGTAGGAAGCTGAAATTTAGATAGCGAAACCCAAACAGCCTTTGCATGATTTTTTTGCAAAGGCTGTTTTTTGATTTGTTTTTGTAAGGCATTGTATTTCAGGTTGTTAATATTAGTCGAACAGCTAAAGAGAAAGAAGAATATAATAAATTTTTATAACGTATAAAGTCTTGTAAAGAACGGATTATCTATAAAAACCGTTAAACATTCTATCTAATTTATAGACAATATCTATTTTTGCACTAGAATTGAGAAAGGGGTCAAAAAGCTCTCATCCCCAGAGCGGATGGTATGGACAACGAAGCATTAGTAGAATCATTACTTCCCCGGCTGGAAGCTCTTCCAGCGATTGAAGCAATTCGATTCCTTACCGAACAATTTCCAGATAAGGTTGTTTTTTCTACTTCACTAGGGCAGGAAGATCAGGTAATTACGGATATGATTTTCAGTAATAAGCTCCCCGTACGGGTCTTTACATTAGATACCGGGCGTCTTTTTCAGGAAACGTATGATTTGATGGATGCCACTCGTTCCCGATATAATCATTTGATTGAAACCTATTTCCCGAATACCGCTCATGTTGAGAGTCTGGTTCAGGAAAAAGGGTTTAATAGCTTCTATTATTCAGTCGAGAATCGGAAAGAATGTTGCTTTGTTCGCAAAATTGAGCCTTTAAAGCGTGCTTTAGCCGGAGCAACCATCTGGATTACGGGCCTTCGAGCTGAACAATCAGACAACCGGGCAGACATGAAAATGCTGGAGCTGGACAATGCTAATAAGCTTCTGAAATATAACCCGCTCATTCATTGGACTTACGATGAGGTGTTGACATACCTGGCTGAGCACCGTGTCCCGGATAATCCCCTGCATCGTAAAGGTTTTATCAGCATCGGGTGTGCTCCCTGTACGCGGGCTATTGAACCCGGCGAACATCCCCGTGCTGGCCGTTGGTGGTGGGAAGAATCAAAGAAAGAATGTGGCCTGCATTCAGCGTAACAAATTATTTTTCTGACTTAGTGCCCATCAGTAGGGCGTAACGCATACATAACTTTTCATTATGAGTTCATTCGGTGATCAATCTCTGATTCCTCCGTCAGCATTACTGAAGCCGCGGTTTCCTAGAGAATTGGAAGATGAAGCAATCTATATTATGCGGGAAGTAGCTGCTCAGTTTGAGCGGCCAGCTATTCTGTTTTCCGGAGGAAAGGACTCAATTACCTTGGTTCGCCTGGCTCAGAAAGCATTTTACCCTGGAAAAATTCCTTTTCCATTAGTGCATGTTGATACTGGGCATAACTTTCCCGAAACAATAGCGTACCGGGACTGGCTGGTAAAAGAAGTAGGGGCAGACTTAATTGTACGGTATGTACAAGATTCGATTGATCAGGGAAAAGTAAAGGAAGAGTCAGGTAAATATGCATCGAGAAATGCCCTGCAAACGGTAACACTACTCGATACAATCGAAGAATTTAAGTTTGATGCCTGTATTGGCGGAGCTCGGCGTGATGAAGAGAAAGCTCGGGCAAAAGAGCGTATTTTCAGTGTTCGGGATGATTTCGGCCAGTGGGATGCCAAACGTCAGCGGCCTGAATTATTCGATATGCTAAATGGCAGAATTGCCGTTGGTGAAAACGTACGAGTCTTCCCTATTTCCAACTGGACGGAGCTTGACGTTTGGAATTACATTAAAGAAGAAGGCATTCCGCTGCCTTCCATTTATTTTTCTCATCGCCGCCCTGTATTCGAGCGGGATGGGATGCTTTGGGCGGATTCACCTTTCATTAACAAAAGTATCGAAGAACTTCCTTACGAAGCAACGGTACGATTCCGCACGGTTGGTGACATGACCTGCACGGCGGCAGTCCTTTCAGAAGCTATTGAGCTGGACGATATTATTGGCGAAATTCTGGCGGCTGAAATTTCGGAACGCGGAGCCCGGATTGACGATAAGCGATCGGAGGCGGCTATGGAAAAACGCAAGCAACAGGGATACTTTTAATGATATGACTTTTAAAGATCAGAATGAATAGAGCATTCTGAACCTATCTATGGATATTTTACGCATTGCTACAGCTGGCTCAGTGGATGATGGGAAAAGTACCCTCATTGGCCGTTTATTATACGAAACGAATTCCATCACCCGTGATAAACTGGAAGCTCTGGAGGCGGCTAGTAAACGGAAAGGCTTAGATTTTCTGGATTTGTCTTTATTAACCGACGGCCTCATTGCCGAACGGGAACAGGGTATTACCATTGATGTAGCCCATATCTATTTCAGCACTTCCCGCCGTAAGTACATCATTGCTGACACACCGGGTCACTTTGAATACACCCGGAACATGGTCACTGGAGCATCAAACGCTCGGGTATCCCTGATTCTGGTGGATGCAAGACACGGGGTCGTCGAGCAAACGTTTCGACACTTCTTTATATCATCCTTGCTGCGTATTCCGAAAGTAATCGTCTGTGTAAACAAGATGGATTTAGTGGGGTACAGCCAGGAACGCTTTCTGGAAATTAAGAAGGAATTTGAAAACCTGGCAGCTAAAGTAAAGTTTGACGAGCAAAGCATTGAGTTTGTACCAATTTCTTCGCTATATGGCGTTAATCTGACGCAGAAATCAGAAGAAGTTTCCTGGTATGAGGGTGATTCACTGCTTGGAACGCTTGAAAATTACCAGCCTGAAGTAGAACAGGCCTCCCTGGCTCGTTTTCCGGTGCAGTACGTAATCCGCCCTAAAACCGAAACCTTTCACGATTATCGCGGCTATGCCGGAAAAATAGCCAGTGGTCATTTTAGGGTGGGAGATGAGGTCGTAGTTCTCCCTACTGGGCAGCAATCAAGGATTGCGACGATTGAAAAGTTCGATCAGAAAGTAGAGCGAGCGATTACACGTGAATCGGTGGTGATCACTCTGGAAGATGATGTAGATATTTCCCGGGGGAATATGCTCGTTAAACCAAACGAAGAGCCTAACCAACTTCGTGAATTGGCTGCTCAGGTGTGCTGGCTGGATTACCAGCCTTTGGTATCTGGTAAAACACTCATTTTACAGCATGGTGTAAATGACGCTAAAACAAAAGTCCTGAGTATTGATGAACGGATTGATGTACAAAGTTTAGAACACCTTCCGGCTCCGGGGCAATTGAAATTGAACGAAATCGGAGCCATTCGCTTGAAAACTGCGAAACCTATTTTTGCCGATAATTACACTGAAAACCCCGCAAATGGAGCTTTTATTCTCATTGATGAATTCACCAATTCTACCGTTGGGGTAGGTTTTATTAACTAATGGCATTTAACCTTACAGTTTGTGGTTTGTCATATCATCATAAAATGTAGTTAGGTGTTTAGTGGACTTTGAAAGCTCGGGACTGATGGTTTCGGGCTTTTTAATGAGTGAATCCTACATTTTGACGGGGTTCTGGCATTTTTTCGGACGATCGGTTCCCTGAGGAAAGTCTGGATTTTTAGCTGAAACGATTCCAGGAATGCGACGTAATTGATAATAAGCCTTGTGGAGAATACCTGACTCTGCTGAATCCCGATGATTTGAAACCAAAATTAACCGTAATATCAAAAAAATACTATCGAAAGGGTATTATTACACCGAACAGGTAATGAACACGCTATTAAAGAGTTTTCAGCTCCCCCTTTCTTAGCGTAGCTTGCCCACAAGTTTAAAGCGTTCAAAAACACGCTCAGAATGAGGAGCATCGGCTAATTCATCTGTGAGATCCTGTCCTGCCCAGTGTTCATAATGTTTGCCGTTTCGCCAGAGGCGAGAAACGGTAACGTCGTAAATTAATCCCTGAAAAGCTACCCAGATCTCCTCACGATCTTGTCCATTTCGCAGAGCAAGCTGGGCTTTGGTATAAAGTTTAAGATTATTCATTTAAAAGAGGAGGGGCTATCTGAAAATGAAGCGATATTACGGCTTCTGTCCCGAGATTGATGACCGTACTGGATGAAAAATGATAAAGCTTAATAAAGGGGCTCGTTTTCAATATGACATTTCTACTATTTTAGTGCAAAAATTAACTCAGAATGAAGAAGAAATTATTTCTTTATACCTTACTGGTTCTGGCAACAGGCTGTGGGAAAAGCAAAGAAACGCCTATTTCTGAACAAATTCAGAAAGTGTGGATTCCGAATATTGTTAAAGAAGGAACAACAACGGTTTATACACGTGGAGCTACCAGTAATATTCGGGCGGCTTACCAATACTTTAAACTTGATTTATCTACAGCAGGTAAAGTTACACTAACCACAGTAGATCAGAATTCATTTACGGGCACCTGGGCACTTTCTTCAGATAATACCACGCTGACGCTTTCGGACTTAACGCCAGAACCCACTGGAACAAGCGGTACTATTGTGTATACCGTAACAGGTACTCCGTCAAGCACACAACTACACCTGACAAGCACCACAGCTGACCTGAAAACAGGGAATACAATTAATGATTACCAACTGATTCCTCAATAACTAACAATATTCCAAAGCCCCTAACGAAGGGGCTTTTTCCTTCTAAGGAAACTTATGAGTCCTGACAAAGGTTGATTATTCTATGGAACGTACAGAATTAAATACATTAGGTGAATTTGGATTGATCCGGCGAATTGCCGAGCACGCGAATACGGGTTTAAAGAAGAGTGTAAAAGGGATAGGAGATGATGCCGCCGTATGGGCAACGGGTAAAGATGAATATCAATTAATATCTACTGAATTATTCATCGAAAACATTCATTTTGATTTAAGTTTTGCTCCGCTGAAGCATTTAGGATATAAAGTAGTTGTGGCGGGTATTTCGGATATTCTTGCCATGAATGGAATACCGCATCAGATTACATTAGGTGTTGGTTTAAGCAATCGTTTTTCGGTCGAAGCCGTAGATGAATTGTATTCCGGCGTGATAGCCGCCTGCCAGGAGTATGATGTTGAGTTAGTAGGAGGAGATACTACTTCTTCAAGAGCAGGGTTAGTACTTTCAATTTCTGCTTTGGGAACAGTGGCAAAAGATCGGGTTGCATACCGGAAAGGAGCCTCCGCCAATGATATTATCTGTGTAAGTGGAGATTTAGGAGGAGCCTATTTAGGTTTGCAATTACTGGAACGGGAAAAACGGGTTTTCCTGGAAAATCCAGAAAGCCAGCCGATACTGGCGGGTAATGAGTACGTCCTGCAACGCCAGCTAAAGCCCGATGCCCGCCTGGATATTGTCAGGCAATTAAAAGAACTGGATATTATTCCGACTTCTATGATTGACGTATCAGACGGACTTGCTTCCGAATTGCTCCATCTGGCGGCTGAATCGGGTTTGGGGGTACGAATTTTCGAAGAGCAATTGCCTATTCATCAGAAAACATTTCTGGCCGCTACGGAGTTAAAATTAGGGCCTATTACGGCTGCTTTGAATGGTGGTGAAGATTATGAGCTATTGTTTACCATTCGTCAGGACGATTATCAGAAAATTCTGGATCATACGACTGACATCAGTTTTATCGGATTTATGTCGGCTGATCCGGCAGAAGCTTTATTAATCACTAAAGCTAATGAAGCTATTGAGTTAACGGCTCAAGGTTGGGAAAAGTAATAATTAACCATATATTAACAAAAAAAGGAGGTTAACCTCCTTTTTTTGTTAATAATAGAATATGTCAAATAAATTCTGGCCCAATCTTTGCTGCTTCAGTAACAAACTCTTTAACCTTTTGTTCCTGATCTTTAGGGCAAATCAGAAGCACATTGTCAAATTCCGCTATAATGAAATTATCTAGTCCTTTAATAACAACTAGCCGGTCTTTAGGTGTTTTGATAATACTACCGGTAGTATCCTGAAGCATGGTGTGCCCATCTATTACATTCCCGTTTTCATCCTTTTCTGAAACTTCATACAAGGACTTCCAGGTACCTAAATCCGACCAGCCAATATCACTAAGGACAACGTGAACATTCTGGGCTTTTTCCATAACTCCATTATCAATAGAAATATTACGGCATTGCGGATAAGTCCGTATCAGGGCCGAAGCTTCATCTTCTGAATAAAACGTAGTCAGCATATCGCGGAAAGCCTCGTCCATTTCGGGAAGGTGCGTTTCGAATGCTTTCTTAATAGAGCGAACGTTCCAGACAAAAATACCGGCATTCCACACATAATCACCACTTTCCAGAAAAGCTTTGGCCAAATCCAGGTGAGGTTTTTCGGTGAATGTTTTTACCCGTTTTACTTCACTATCATTTTCAGGCTGAAACTGGATATACCCATAACCTGTGTCAGGTCGGGTAGGAGTAATACCCAGTGTAACCAGAATGTCTTCCTTTTCAGTAGCGGTTAATGCAATCTTAAGCCGTTCAACAAATACCTTCTCTTTTAAAATCAGGTGATCTGCTGGTAACACAACAACGTTTGCGTTCGGATCCCGTGAGGCAATTTTATAACAGGCATAGCCAATACAGGGAGCTGTATTTCGGCGGGAAGGCTCAAGTAAAATCTGATGAGTTTCTAAGAGCGGTAATTGTTCTTTTGTAAGGGCAGCGTATTCCTGACTGGTTACTACATATACATTTTCAGGTGGGCAGATTTCCTGAATACGATCGAAAGTCATTTGTAACATGGTACGGCCAGTACCAAGAACATCATGAAATTGTTTTGGATAGGATTGTCTACTGATAGGCCAGAACCGAGTACCAACTCCTCCAGCCATAATGACTGCATACGTGTGATTCATTGAGTTTTATGAAAGTACAACAGGAGTTAGCACTGCTATACATGGGCGGACTTAATTAATAAGTTAAGATTGCGTATCCTGCAAAACTACAATTTCCTTGTAATTTACCTATTATTAAGTCAATATTGATTAGTTGTGGATGGGCTCTGAGGAACTACTAAAAGCTTGCCAGTTTTGATCTTGCCAAAAGAAATAAATAAGTTCCTTTCACCTTATCTCAGAAGCACATTTAGAGTGCTTGCAATAGGCAAAGTATGGAATTTATTAACTAAAAACCTATTAAGCAGCCAATCCTTGGTGTAGGTAAATGAACGATATACATAGGGGGATATCTCTCTATAAGAAACTTTATTAAAATAAAATTTGTATCTATTTTATAATTAATTGACTTTATCAAGTATAATGGTGTATATTTACTCGAAGCCAAAGACTTTTTCCAGGCTATTTATGAAGCACCTTTCTACACTACAACAAACCTTTCAAATTGGATTCATGCTGCTCTTTACCAGTATTAGTGCATGGGCACAGCTAGAACTTTCTGGTAGAGTAGAAGATGCAGGATCGAAAGAAGGAATTGCCGGAGCTAGTTTATCAATCGTTGGTACAGTTGCCGGCACCATCACAGACAGTAAAGGAAATTTTTCACTGTCTACTCAAATTACCCCACCTTTTCAGATTCGGGTATCAAGTGTCGGGTATGCTCCTCAGGTAATTAGTATTACCAAATCAACAACCAGTATAACCGTTCAGTTGGTTGAACAGGCGGTGCTTGGCAACGAAGTAGTCGTTTCGGCTTCAAGGGTAGAAGAAAGTGTTTTGAAATCGCCTGTTACTATTGAAAAAATGGACATTCGGGCCATCCAGTCCACACCCGCAGCCAATTTTTATGATGCCCTGCGTAACCTGAAAGGAGTAGATGTGGCTGCTCAGTCGCTAACGTTTACGTCTGTGAATACCCGCGGTTTTGCTGGCAATGGCAATACGCGGGTTGTCCAGATGGTAGATGGTATGGATAATCAGGCACCTGGGTTAAGTTTTTCAGTGGGGAACGTCGTGGGGCTTTCTGAGTTAGACCTGGAGAGTGTCGAATTATTGCCGGGAGCAGCATCGGCTTTATATGGCCCAAATGCAACAAATGGACTATTGTTAATGAACAGTAAAAGTCCATTTTTGTATCAGGGCGTGAGTGCTTATGTAAAGGGAGGCATAATGAGTGCTAGTAATCGTACTACTCAAACAACCCCATTTTATGATGCGGCCATTCGGTATGCCAAAGTGTTTAATAACAAGCTCGCCTTCAAATTAAATATTAGTTACTTAACTGCAAAAGACTGGCAAGCAACGGATACACGTGATCAGAGCTTTGGCTTGCCTACCGATAATTCACTTTATCCTGGATTTAACCGAACCAGTGAGAATAACCCGAATTATAACGGAGTTAATGTCTATGGAGATGAAAACTCATCGAACGTGAGCCTGGCGGCCTTTCGAAGTACATTTACTCAATTGATGCAATTGCCAGAGGCCACCTTGAGTGCTTTGTCACCTCAATTACCAACTTTAGTAAACGGTGTCAAGCAGCTTTCAGCTTTAACAGGTATTCCTACCAGTACGTTAATCAGCAATGTATTGTTACCTAATCAGTTAGTAGCTCGAACGGGCTATAACGAGTCGGATTTAGTTAATTACAATGCTCAAAGCCTAAAAATTGGTGGGGCTATTCATTACAGAATTACGAATAAAGTAGAAGCCATTTTACAGGCCAATTGGGGAATGGGGACAACGGTTTATACCTCTTCGGACCGTTATTACATCAAAGGCTTCAAATTAGGGCAATATAAGCTGGAATTGAAAGGTGATAATTTCTTCGTACGAGGCTACACTACCCAGGAACGTTCAGGCGATGCTTATGCAGCAGGCATTTTAGCGAGTTATATAAATGAAGCCTGGAAACCCAGTTTAAATACCTCTAATCTGGGGGAATCATGGTATCCGCAATATGCCTTTACCTACGGTGGTGGAGCCTTACAGGTTTTTTCACAAGCCTTGCAAACAGCTTTAGCCGGTGGGCAAAATGCTTCGCAGGCGTATACTACCGCCCTGGCAGCAGTCTCTGCTAATTCTGCATCATTAAATGCGTTGGCTCGGTCTACCGCGGATCAGGGACGACTGATTCCCGGAACCGCTGAATTTAATGCTGTAGCCGATAAAATTAAAGCCACCGGTATTCCGAACGGAGCCAAGTTTCTGGATCGTACCAATCTCTATCACGTAGAGGGAATGTATAATTTCAAAAATATAGTGTTTCACAGGGTAGCTGAAATACTTGTTGGCGGAAATTATCGGGTATATGATCTGAATTCACAAGGGACGTTATTTTTGCAGAAACCCGACGGTAGTGAATACAATATCAGAGAATTCGGAGGGTATGCCCAAGCCTCAAAAACAATTGCTGATATTCTCAAATTAACCGGATCGATACGATATGATAAGAATGAAAACTTTAAAGGACAGTGGAACCCACGGCTTTCAGGTGTATGGACGGTTCATAAAAATCATTCGATTCGGGCAAGTTATCAGACGGGCTTCCGTATCCCAACGGCTCAAAATCAGTACATCAATTTGGTGACCCCGGTTTCTATTTTAATTGGTGGGCTGAGGGTCGTACACGATCAGTACAATTTAAGTCAGTATGCCGATAAACTCTATGCTTATGACGACACGTATCTGAGTAATCCGGATGATCCGAGTAAATGGAATAAAGTTCAACTGACGGAGTTTAAACCTGAGCGTGTGTTAACCTACGAACTAGGTTATAAGGGCACGGTAGGAGAAAAATTATGGGTAGATGCCTATTATTACAACAGTATTCTCCGTAATTATATAGGAGGCATTGTTTTTGTTAATCCTGACAATCCTCTTACTACTACACGAGCCGTCTCAACTCCCGCAAACTACACCAAAGATATTCATTATCAAGGATTTGGAATAGGGTTAGACTACCTGCTTCCCAAAGGATATGTAGCAAGCGGAAATCTTTCGAACACCACCCTGAATGCCGGTGAAACTACATTGTTTAATGCTGAAAAAAACAGGAATGTTCTGGATGATGGTTTCCAGGTAGGGTTTAATACGCCTAAATACCGCTACAATTTATCGTTTGCTAAGCGTATATCAGCTAAAAATAACGTAGGTTTCAACATTACCTATCGGTATCAGCAGGCCTTCTGCTGGAATGAATTGCTACTGCCTTCGCAGGCTCGTACGGCTATGAATAATCAACAGATTGTGATTCCGGCATATGGTACGCTGGATGCTCAGGTCAGTTTAAAAATTCCTCAGGTAAAAACAATTCTTAAACTCGGGGGTAGCAATATTCTTAATAAAGCGTATACAACGGCTTGGGGGAACCCACAAATTGGTGCCATGTATTATATTGGCCTGAATTTTGACCAGCTAATGAATTAATCGTGAGAGAAGAATCTCTTGTTTTAAAAATAGTAACGATCGTTCAACTAGTACCCTATTAATTTTATGAAATTTATGAGACCGGGTAGCGATACCCGGTTTTTTATGTTTCAGGAAAACGTTCAAACAGCTCTCTATCCAGAGCAGCTAAGGTTAAAGACTTGATCTGATAATAATTGAACTTCCGTTTGAATTTGTTGTAGCGATAAACGGGCAATTTTAAAGATTTTATAACCTGAAAAGACTACGACGTTCAGAATGGTCTTCAAATCCTGATCGGAATACGTACGATGATCAGATTATGGCGTTGTTTCCATGGTGTACGAGCTTTAATACCTGCTCCAAACCACAAATTGTATAAATGCTCGTACAGTAAAATAGGCTATTATAAAGGATAACAAGTATTTTTAATAACGATCAACACTTGTACAATTATATCCCACAAAAACAAATTATTCATAAAATGGGGTAAAATTAGAGAGAAGGATATTGCCATTAAAAACGACAGACCTAACCGGCGTAAGGTTGTATAAATAGAAACTATTATTCAAGTGAAATTAGGGAGGGAACCGGAAGATCCAAATGCAGGAAAATAAAAAAACCTGACAAGTATTAGACCTGTCAGGTTGACGAGGGAGAAAGACGGGGTTCGAACCCGCGACCCCCAGAACCACAATCTGGTGCTCTAACCGGCTGAGCTACATTCTCCGTTTGGGAGCCCAAATATAGCGTATTGGGCTCCCATTATGCAAGTAAAACGCCAAGTAACTCACAAAAACTTATGTTTTTGCCTTAGCTGCCAGAAGAGAGAACTTACTTAGCCGCCTGAAAATTAGTTTCGGCCACATCCCAGCTTACTACACTCCAGAATGCATCTATGTAATCGGGGCGTTTATTCTGATACTTCAGGTAATAGGCATGTTCCCATACATCCAGGCCAATGATAGGCGTACCTTTTTTCTCCGCCAGGTCCATTAATGGGTTGTCCTGATTAGGGGTAGAGGTAATCGCTAACTCACCATCTTCACCTACAATTAACCAGGCCCAGCCAGAACCAAAACGGCCAGTTGCTGCTTTTTTAAATTCATCTTTGAAGGTATCAAATGAGCCGAATTTGGTATCGATAGCAGCCGCTAAATCACCTTTTGGAGTACCGCCACCACTTGGTGAGAGAATATTCCAGAAAAAGGTGTGGTTCCAGTGACCGCCACCATTATTACGAATCGCTACCGGAAGAGTACTTACCGTAGTGATCAGATCTTCCAGTGTTTTACCCTCGTTCTCCGTTCCTGCTACGGCATTATTCAAATTCGTAACATAGGTTTGATGGTGACGATCATGGTGAATAGTCATCGTTTGAGCATCAAAATGAGGTTCTAACGCATCAGCAGCGTAGGGCAGAGGAGCAAGTTCAAAGGCCATAATTGGTTAAATATTAAATGAACATAAAAAATACGATCGTCTAGTGTAGTACTAGAGCTTTTGTGGAAAAAGGTATTCCAAAGTGGAAAGAGTTCCTGAGAAAAGCTAAATTTTTTGATTAGGGGCGAAGTCGCTGAAAAAATTGTAATAACAGCTGCTGGGCTTCTTCCGCCAGAATACCCGTTTGTAGTTTAGTTTTTGGATGTAATAAAGAGCCTATGCCTGAGAAACCACGTTTTTCGTCTGTGGCTGCGTAAACCAGGCGGCCAAGTTGTGACCAGTATAAAGCTCCTGCACACATCACGCAGGGCTCCAGGGTTACATAGAGTGTACAATCCTTCAGAAATTTTGAATGAAGGTGTTGGCTGGCAGCAGTAATGGCTATGATTTCGGCATGAGCGGTGACATCTTTCAGGGTTTCGGTCTGGTTAACCCCTTTGCCAATAATGCGATTTCGGCAAACGACTACAGCACCTACTGGAATTTCCCCGGCTTCAGCAGCCTGTTCAGCCAACTGAAGAGCAACCCGCATGTATGATTCATCACTTAATAACACGTTTCTTGTAGTAAGTACTTCTGAGAAAAGAAGCAAATTCACACACTTATTTTATTGACGGGGGTAAAAATACAGATGTGCAGTTACACCATTGCGGGTTTCACCAGTTGTATAGTATCCCGAGCTGTCGGTGGCAAAAGCTACGGCTTCGCCTTGTGGTTCTGGATAGTAAGGTAAAATTTTTGGTGAACGCTGAAGGGTTGAAGCAATAGTTTCGTTAGTACCTCTTTGCCAGTAATAAACGGTTAAATAATTTTTAATAATAATTTCCTGATTATCAATCGAAATATCGCCAGCCGTTATAAGGGATTGGGATAAATCTGCTACGTATTCAGCGGTAATCAGTTCCGTAGTTGATTGTGGATACGCCAGTTTATAAAGCTTGGCTCCCGAATCTAGTTTGGAAATGATGTAAATATCCTGCGTTTGCTGATCAACGAGTAAGGCCTCGGCGTCCCAGGTGCCATCTGGATACTGAAAAGTGATTTTATCGACATCATTTACCGTAGACGTTCCCGAAAGCTCAACTGGGTTGGGCTCTGCAAAGCGATAAATGGCATGACTGGTCAATTCGCCATTATTGCCTCCAATGTCTCCTACATACAACGTAGCTACTCCATTATAGTACGAAGCGGCAATATCTTCCCAATCTACGTTGGTGGCATTGGCAATCGTTACGGTAGCCTTATACTGAGCATTGGTCACATCAATTAAAAAAATTCGGCTTTGATCACCCGAATCGTTATGAGTCCAGGCATATTGTTTATTAATACGACTGATAATTAAGCCTGATGCTTCATCAATTTCACTGTTATCGAAGGTTCCCCGATCCACTGCAGAGCCAAAGGACGTACTTAGCGGATCTGACGTATTATCCCTACAGGCAAGTAAGCCGAGTATGGTCATCATAATTATTTTAGACGGGAATACGCGTAGTATCGAAATTTTTTTAAAAACTTTAACCATCTTTTCGGAGTTTTTCTTCCTGGGCCTTAAGTGTTTTATAAAATGTTTGTGTAATCATCCATTATTACCATGTTTTCAGAAAAAGACCTAGAACAGATTAAATCGAAAGGTATTGACCTTCAAACCGTTAAAAATCAGATTCAATACTTCAGGGATGGTTTTCCGTGGATGAATTTGACACGGGCAGCTACCATCAATGACGGAATTCTTCGGCTGACGGATGATCAAATTCAGGCTGCTATGGATACGTACGAAGAATTCGTGCCTGTACTTAACATTGTTAAATTTGTGCCAGCATCCGGAGCCGCCACCCGTATGTTCAAATCATTATTTGCTTTTTTAGAGGCTGGAAAAACGGATAAATCGGTTGATCAATTCTTTGAACGACTCGGCGAGTTCGCTTTTTATGATGATCTGAAAGCGGCACTTGCTCAAGACGGCCTGGATATTGAAACAGCGGATAAGCCTACTATTATCTGCTATTTTCTGACGGACAAAGGCCTGGGCTACGGCAATTTACCTAAAGGCCTTCTGAAATTTCATCGATATCCGGAAGAAAACCGGACTCCCGTGGAAGAGCATTTGGTTGAGGGTGCTACCTACGCCCGTTCGAAAGGCGAAGTAAATATTCACTTCACGGTATCGCCTGAACACAAACCCAAATTTGCGGAATTAATTTCAGAAAAGGCTCCTGAATATGCAGAACGCCATAATCTAGGCTTTGGTATTGATTTCTCGGAACAAAAATTATCAACGGATACTATAGCGGTCAATCTGGACAATACGCCATTCCGTGAAAAAGATGGTAGCCTACTATTCCGGCCGGCCGGGCACGGTGCCTTACTGGAGAATTTAAATGATATTCAGGCGGATCTGGTTTTTATTAAAAATATTGACAATGTTGTACCAGACCGGATCAAAAATACGACCACCATTTACAAGCGAGCCATTGCAGGCACATTATTGCAAACGCGTGAACGCATTTTTGCTTATCTAAATCGGCTGGAAAATGGTGACACTAGCCAGCCTTTAATGGCCGAAATTGATGAATTTTTGCGGAAAGTACTTTGTGTAGAACCACCAGAAGGTTTTTATGAATGGTCCGTTGAAAAAGTGGTGGCTTACTTTGAATCAAAACTAAATCGTCCGATCAGGGTATGTGGCATGGTTCAGAACGTAGGCGAGCCGGGCGGTGGGCCCTTCTGGGCGAAAAGTTCGGATGGAACCAGTCAGTTGCAAATTGTTGAATCTGCTCAGGTGGATATGGGGGATGAAAAACAAAAAGACAAATTCCTGAAGGCTACCCACTTTAATCCGGTCGATCTGGTTTGTTCCTGGAAAGACTATAAAAACAGATTTTTTAACTTACTGGAATTCCGTGACCCCCTTACGGGTTTCAGTACGCAGAAATCGAAAGATGGGAAAGATTTGAAAGCTCAGGAGTTACCCGGTTTATGGAATGGCTCAATGTCAAACTGGAATACTCTTTTTGTGGAAGTTCCATTGATTACATTCAATCCTGTAAAGACAGTGAATGATCTGCTACGTGAAGAACATCAGTAGTAGGCACAGAATAGAAAGAAGCAGTCCGGTATTTGCCGGGCTGCTTCTTTACTTATAAAACGGGCTTATTCTTGTACGATTGCCGTAAATTCCATTTCAATTAGATACTCCGGAGCAACTAAGCGGTTAATTTCGTACATGCTCGTAGTGGGTTTGATGGTGCTGAAAAATTCACCATGAGCACGCCCAATTTCGTCGAATAGGTTAATATCGGTCGTAAACATACGCGTCCGTACGACATCTGATAAACCAGCTCCGGCCTCTTCAAGCACTTTTGCAATTCGCTCGATGATATTTTTCGTTTGGGCGTAAGCATCATTTGCTTTAACCTGGTCACCATCTACAATAGCGACGGTTCCGGCAACTTCAATGATATTACCCAGACGGACAGCCCGGCAGTAGCCTACTTTATCTTCCCAGGGAGAGCCGGTTAAAATATTTTTGCGTTCAAACATAAAAAGGACATTATTCTGTTTTTTCTTCTTTCTTCAACAGAGTAATCGCTTCATGTACTTCCGCAA
Source organism: Siphonobacter sp. (assembly GCA_047605205.1). GTDB lineage: Bacteria > Bacteroidota > Bacteroidia > Cytophagales > Spirosomataceae > Siphonobacter. The sequence continues at coordinate 19,498 of JASGGE010000004.1, read as the reverse complement.
TTACTTCATCTTTTGTACCGTCATAGATACCCCGAATGCGTTTTTCCGTATCAACCAATATGAATGCTCCACTGTGCAGAATTCCACCAGGTTCGGCCGAATCTTCTTTTGCGGTGACAAAATAACCTTGCTGCCCCAGATCAAAAATAGCTTTACGGTCACCCGTTAAGAAATACCACTGTTTTTGTCCATAAACACCCAGGTCGGTAGCAAATTCTTTAAGCCGGCCTACGCTATCACGTTTTGGATCAATGGAAAAAGATACAAACATAACCTTCGGATCATCTTTGTATTTTTCGTAGAGTTTCCGCATTTCTCCTGTCATTTTAGGGCAAATAGTGGGGCAGGTAGTAAAGAAAAAATCAGCGATATAGATTTTCCCTTCATAATTTTTAGCGGTAACCGTATCCCCATATTGACTGGCGAAAGCAAAATCAGGAATCTGATGATAAACGGTATCGGTAACACTTTTTCCGTTTATCACCTGAGTAGCTATTCCATTTCGGGGGCCAAGAATTGGTAAACGGGTCGTTTCAGTCTTGCAGGCAAAGCAAAGCAGAACGAGTAAGTAATAAAGAGGAACTAGTTTCATGGTAAGTACGCGGATTACTTCTTCAAAAACTGTTTGGCAGAAGCCACACTAGCATTAGTGAGTGACTCAACCTGGGTTACCTTTTTCTTTTCAGAAAGCAGGTATTTTTCACCTTCTTCTGCCGATAAGTTTTCGAGGGTATCACCGTTGTAGTTATTCATCCAGTTATCCATTCCTTTTTCAGCCTGGGTCAACTCCAGTAAAATTAGCTCTGCCTGAGCCTGTCCGGTGGTGTCTTTACTGATTTTCTGACGAATTTCTGTCCGAAGATCTTCAATCTCCATATACGGTCCCATGAGTTTATCGTGCATGCTTTCTACTTCTTTCTGAAGAGATTCCAGCTTTTTATGGTCGGCATTTTCACAAGCCATTAATGAGCAAATAGCGGCTACTAGCCAGATATTTTTTTTCATGATCGGGAAGTTTAATTAGCAGAAAGCATTTCGCGGGCATTGTCAATGATGGCTTGTGCAGGCTTGGTTCCGCCAATCATCTGGGCAATTTCCAGAACACGTTCTTCTGTGGTTAATTGCCGAATCCTCGAGACGGTACGGTCGGCAGAATGATCTTTATAAACAAAATAATGAGAGTCTCCTTTTGCCGCAATCTGGTGCAGGTGGGTAATGGCAATTAACTGATGCTCTCTTGCCATATCACGCATCATGGACCCTACTTTAATCGCTATTTCGCCTGAGATACCCGTATCAATCTCATCAAATACGATTGTTGGTAGCGAGCGTTTGTTCGCCAGAATATATTTAATAGCCAGCATAAGGCGACTAAACTCGCCCCCAGAGGCTACTTCACGTAATTGCCGGGGCTGGATGCCCTTGTTAGCCGAGAATAGAAACGTAATGGTATCAATGCCTTGTGGCATTGGTTTGACGGTTTGGTGATCAATAACCAAACGGCCATTCGGAATCCCGAGGTCAGTCAGTAGACTAGTAACTAAATCTTGTATTTCGTTTAGAATAACCCTTCGGGAATCGGAAAGTTCACGGGCTGCTTGCTGAAGTTGCTGCCATGCTTGCCTGGTGGCAACTTCGGCTGTGGCGATGTCATCATCCAGATTAAGCACTTTCGATACTTTTTGCTCTAACGTTGATTGAATATTCAATAGCCCGGCGATGGAATCAACATTATGCTTTTTCTGAAGAGTATACACTAAGCTCAGTCGCTCCTGGATGCTCGTAATTTTTTCATTATCAAGTTCTACAGACTCTTCTTCCGATTCCAGCTCAGAGGCAACGTCTTTTAGTTCAATCAGACAGCTCTGTACACGGTCTCGCAGAGAATCAAAACCATAGTTGCTAATGCTGTTGAGGTTTCCCAGTACGCTTTGTAACCAGCCAAGAATACTTTGGTCAGGGTTATTCAGATACCCAATGGCTGTACCAAGCCGCTGTTTGATCTCTTCGGCGTTTTCGAGAGTCGCCAGTTCCTGTTCAAGGGCTGTTTGTTCATTTTCCTGAAAACGGGCTTTACTAAGTTCGTCGAATAAGAATGAATTATAATCGAATTCTTTTCGAATGTCTTTTGCTTCGGCTAATAAACGATCATAGGCTTCCTGTTTCTGTCGAAAAATCTGGAAAAGTGTTTTGTATTGTTCCAGAATGGCTGCGTTCTGGGCATAGGTATCAATAATCTGAAGTTGATATTCCTGAGAGCCTAACAGAATAGAATCATGCTGGGAGTGAACGTCCATTAATTGAGAACCAATTCGGCGGAGTGTTTCCAGATTAACGGGGGTGTCGTTGACAAAGGCTCTGGATTTCCCAGAAGGGCTGATTTCCCGCCGGATAATGCAGCTGTGATCATAATCAATTTCTTCCTCAGCAAAAAGTTGTTCAATGAAGTAACCGGCGATATCAAATTGCCCTTCAATAATGCATTTTTTGGTTGGATCCCAGAGTACTTTACTATCGGCCCGATTTCCAAGTAAAAGCCCAATGGCTCCCAGCAAGATAGACTTACCCGCTCCAGTTTCTCCCGTGATGATATTTAGTCCTCTACTGGGTGATAACTCAAGCGACTCGATCAGGGCATAATTCTGAATGAGCAAATTTGAAAGCATGACTTCCCGAACGAATAAGAAAATAAAAATAGGCTTCGGAATCAAAAATTCAAAGGTACAAACGGATGATACAATAGCCTAAAAAGCAGCCTTTTCATCATAAATGATTTCATTAATCTGTTCAAAAGGATAAGTCCGTTTTTGCAGTAAGCCATCCTGCAAGGTCAGATGGGTAGGGCTGGTTGAGATTAATGTACCGTGAAAGGTAACCCCACTTTGCAAAATAATATGAAGTGGAGTACCTACGAGAGAAGGCAATTTTTGAGCCAGTAACTGATTTGAAATCCGAAGGAGTCTTTTACCCATGATACGTCATCACGTAGTGATTAGTAAGTTCTTCGGTGCAAGTTAAGCCGTGCCGCTCGTAAAATCGTCGGGCAGAATGGTTGATTTGCAAGACCGTTAATCGAAACGGAATCTGACGCTGCCGGGCTTCGGCCTTTAAATCACAAATAATTTGGGAACCGATGCCTTTATTTTGATACGCAGGTAACAAATACAGCTCAGCCAGGAATAACTCATCTGGGCGACGATCGACCCAAATGGTGCCTACCGGGATATGTTCATATTCAATGACCTGATAATCTCCTTCCCGAAAGGTCTGACTGAAAAAACTTTTCTGAAGGTCTTCGTACCAGGCTCCCCAGGTTGCTACGACGTAATCTCCTAAAGCTTTCTTTTTGACCAAATACGTCCATTCAAAATCAGAAAGGGTGGCACTTCGAAAGGTTATCATCACTGGAATCATTAAATCAAATAAAGGATTGGATGAGTAGTGATTCCAAAAGTCATGCCAGTTACTGCGTAAGTTTTCGGTAGGTATCGGCTTTGGTTGGATCCAGCTTTGCAAGTAAGACAAAGGCCTGCTTTCTGTCGGCTACTGATGCTTTGGTAAAAATCTGATAAAGCTCGTCTGACTTGGCATCGAAAAAGGTATTGATGGCTACGGCTGCTGGTTTTTGTAAAGTAACCTGCTGGATATCTCTAAGGACGCCTAATATTAGTTTGCGAGATTGGTCAGGTTGCTCAGCAAACGTATCCATAGCCAGGCGATAGTAGGTATATAAGCCTTCGCGGAAGGGAGCCAGTTGCTGATTTTGCAAATTTTCAATAAGCCAGTATCGGCTTCGGGTATCTGCGTTATTGTTCCAGCCGGAATAACCACCGTTCGAGGCCAGATTAGCTACGTTGTAGGCTCGCTGTACCCATTGTTCTCCGCCATGTACGCTGAATGAATCGTAATCAAGGGCAATGGCTAAATAACTATAGAACGCCAGCAGAGAAGTCAGGTTATCAGTATACAGGTTATCGTTGTAATTTAATGGGGTATCGGCTAAGTATCGAAAATTAAATGCACGATCCACAAATTGTAGCAATACACTTTGGTATGAGGTGTTATAAATGGGTCGCATAACCTGAATAACGGCCTGAGCTTCATAGTCACCCTGGGCAGTGGCTTTCTGGATCGTTAAGGTTATGTTAAGGTTTATTTTTTCATCTTGTAAGAATTCATCATTTGTCCAGCGACGACCATTAACAAAATCGGTCATCACTTTTTGCATGTTACTGTAAATCTGGTCTCCGCTATTGGTTTGCTGATTAACCCGAATCTGATCGGTACGGATGGTAATTTGGCAGCTTAATTCCTGAGCTCTGGCTGCTGGAATACCAAGCCCTAATGCAAGAGCAAATGCCGATAGAAAAGCTATAAATTTCATTTCTTATGAAGTAATGGGATGATTGTCTGTAAAATATCTTCTGCGACTTTGTCTTTTGCCTTTAATTCAAAAGCAAGACATTGTCCGGTTTTATCCAGAATCGTTATTTTGTTGGTATCATGACCAAAGCCTGCCCCTGGATCTGCAAGCGTATTTAAAACAATTAAGTCCAGATTTTTGGATAGCAGTTTGGCTTTCGCATTTTCCAATCCATTTTCGGTTTCAAGAGCAAACCCTACCAAGAGCTGATCGGGGCGTTTGCGTTGCCCTAAGGTAGCCGCAATATCAACGGTTTTCTTTAACTCAATATTGAAAACAGGGGTTTTCTTCTTGATTTTCTGACTGGCAACTTCCACTGGCGTATAATCAGCTACCGCTGCTGCCAGGATAATAAGGTCCTGATCAGCAAAAATTGCTTCTGAAGCCTCATACATCTCCTGAGCAGAAGTTACTGATATACGGTGCACCGCAGGATGGGGCAAGCCCAATGCGGTAGGGCCACTTACAATCGTAACGTGGGCTCCTGCCAGAGCGAGCTGGCGAGCTAAGGCATACCCCATTTTCCCGGTCGAGTGGTTAGAAAGATATCGGACAGGATCCAGGGCCTCCTGCGTAGGGCCAGCGGTTACTAATACGCGAATACCTGCCCATTGCCGGGATTGCTTGAAATAGTCTGAAAGCCGTTGTACGAGGTGTTCAGGTTCACTCATCCGGCCCTCGCCGACTAATCCACTGGCCAGCTCTCCAGATTCGGCCTTACTAATTTCATTGCCGTAGCTTTCGAGCGTTTTCAGATTTGCTTTTGTGCTACCATGACGATACATATCCAGGTCCATTGCCGGAGCCCAAAATACCGGACATTTGGCAGAAAGGTAAACGGCCAATAATAAATCGTCGCATAGGCCATGAGCTGCTTTTGCCAGGGTATGAGCAGTAGCAGGAGCGATTAGAATCAGGTCAGCCCATAGAGCCAGGGCTACGTGGTTATTCCAGGTTCCGGTGCCATCAGCAGTGGCAAAATCAGTCAATACGGGCCGTTTAGATAGTGTACTCAGTGTAAGCGGGGTAATGAAATCATGGGCTGCGGAAGTCATGATTACCTGTACTTCAGCCCCGGCTTTAACCAGCAAACGAACCAGAAGAGCTGCCTTATACGCAGCAATGCTACCTGTTACACCGAGTATAATTCGTTTTCCCGAAAGCATAGGTCAAAATTAGATGCTCGCACAAAGAAAGAGCTTTACACGAAAAAACCTCCGTGCAATGGGCTGAACGGAGGTTTCTCATCAAATAAAAGAAATAAACTATTCTTCGCCTGATTGTTCACTACGGTAACGCCACTGCACCTTCTCGTCAATAAATTCTTCTACTGACAATGAAGCAGGCTTAGGCTGACGTTCATAATGTTTCGAAATTTCGATTTGTTCACGGTTTTCGAAGATTTCTTCGAGGTTATCCACCGTTGAGGCAAATTCGGATAGTTTCTGATTAAGTTCTTCTTTTTGCTTAACAGACAATTGCTTTGCCCGGGCAGCCATGATGGCTACTGCCTCATAGATATTGCCGTTCGTTTTAGCAGCTAATTTGTCCGTATCCCGCGTGACGATTGAAGGATTGGCAGCCATATTGTTGTTTTTTAGTTATTCAAAAAAATGAAACCAGAGCGATTAGTTAGAGCCACTAACCTTACCTGAAGAGGCGGGCTGATTTTCTTTCGCTTTCTGGGCAGCGGCTTTTGCCAGACGGGCTTGTTCGGCTAGGTCGGCTGATTTTTTAACGGAATCATCATAAAAACGTTCCGCTCTTTTCAGGAATTTACTTTTAGGGTAATGATCTACAAAGTCCTGATAATATTTTACGACTTCATCATAACGTTCTTTCTGTTTGGTGAAAAGACTGTTTTGTGCAAAGTCATATTGAGACTGAACCCGCAGGAACGTTAGTTCTTCAATATAGTCAGAATCAGGAAATTCCTTCTCGAAGTTGGTCACTCCATAGACGGCGGCCCGGAAGTTCTGCAAATTAGTCGGGCTGGTTTTATAGTAAAGCTTTACCCGTTCGTAGGCCTTCTTTTCCAGTTTCTGGCGGTCATCCTTAATAATTCTGGCGGCTTCCTCAACAAACTTGCTTTGAGGATAGGTGTTAATAAAGCTTTGAAGGGCGTCAATAGCAGATAATGTGCTCGCCTGATCCAGATAATAAGGCATGGAAGCCCGGTGCGAAGCGTAGGCACTCATATACAAAGCTTCTTCAGCATAGTCGCTCCGGCCAAAGGTTTCAAAGAAACGCTTAAACTGAAAAGAGGCTACCTCATACTGTTGTAAGTGATAATTACAGTATGCTTCATAAAATGTGGCCATTTCCTGCTGATCAGATCCTTTGAGGATAGGCTTTAATTCTTCGAATAACAGGACAGCCTTGTCCCAATCGCCACTTTTGTAATAATTTAGAGCGGCCTGATACTTTTGCTCGTCTGTGCCGTGCTTACGTAATTTTTCGAATTTCCCACAGGACATAAACAGTCCTGCCATCCCCAGAAAAAGAACTAAATACCGAAGTGTTTGCATAAGGCCGCAAAGATACGGCTTTCCATTCAGAGTTAACAGTTTGATCTGCACAGTTTTTAGGAATAATGAGAGCTATAATAACGAAATAGCCCACGATTTTATTCCATTTTAATATCCCTTGTACAAATCAACTACATTTTCGAGGGGCTCTTTTTTTAGAAAAAGGGTAAGATTTCGAAGAAAAGCTTCCGTTAAACCTCGGAATTCATTCCTAAAACCACCTCCTGTGTGTTGGGAAAGCACTACGTTGGGGCAATCCCATAGCGGATGATCGGCCGGGAGGGGTTCCTGATCCGTAACATCTAAGGCAGCCCCTCCGATTGAACCATTCAACAGAGCACTGATTAACGCGGGCTCATCAACAGTAGTACCACGACCCACATTGGCGAAAACCGCGTCCGTTTTCATGACAGCAATCATGGCAGCCGAAAAAAACTGTTTCGTTTCATCTGTTCCCGGCAAACAATTAATGATTATATCGTATTGGCCGATATGCTGAAGAAGCTCTTCGGATGTTCGATAGGATGCGTTAGGGCTGGTTCGGCCAAAAAACTGGGTGTCACAATCAAAACCAGTTAGAATTTTGTGACAGGCCTGGGCAATACTTCCTGTGCCTAGCAGTAATACTTTTTTGTGCCAGAGCAGATTAAGCTCTAATCGTAAAGGCTGCCCAATCCACTCATGACGAGCTCTGAGAATACCAAACCAGTCCATCTTCCGGTAGAGAGCCAAAATACCCGCAATGGCGGTTTCGGCACAGGGTTGGGCATAAAAACCTTTCATGTTGGTTATTAGAGCGGAAGTTTTGATGTCCTGATATTTATCAAAACCAACGGAATGCAACTGCATCCATAGTAAAGACTGAGATATTTTTACCCATTCAGGTGTGATGTTTCCGAATACCAACTGAGCTTCTAACGCTTTTTCTTCTTTTAGCTCTTCGGGGAGTTCAGATTCAAATACTACTTCAATATCGTTAGGAAGCTGGCTACGTAAGAAATTTTTATCAGAGGCACCCACTGGGGTTTGAACATAGAGTAACATAGAGCTAAAGTCGTTTGAGAATGTGTATTACAAATAACATGCAAGCACTTTTCTAAGTTAAATATGTGAGGGGAGTATTGAAAACCCGAAGAAATGATGCCGAAGCAGTAACTACTTCTTAACTGAGAAATGATATACCGTAGAACTGGTATAGGTTTCACCTGGTTTCAAAATGGTACTTGGGAAGGCAGGCTGGTTGGGCGAATCAGGATAATGTTCTGTTTCCAGACAAAATCCCCAGCGTTTTTTATAGTTCACCATGTTTTTGCCGGATAGTTTTCCGTCCAGAAAATTGCCTGAATAGAATTGTACGGCAGGTTCGGTAGTGGTCATTTCAATGGTACGCCCACTTGCCGGATCATATACATGAGCAACGGGATTTTTTCCAACTTGATCAAAGATCCAGCAGTGATCATATCCACCGCCGTTTTTGATTTGTACGTCGGTAGAATCGTTAATTTCTTTACCAATGGCTTTTGATTTGGTGAAATCAAAAGGGGTGCCTTTTACTTCCTGAAGCTTACCCGTTGGAATCAAGGTTTCACTAACCGGAACAAAGCGACTGGCATCTAGTTGAACTTCATGAGCCAAAACATCCTGCTTGCCTTCGTTAAGGTTGAAATACGTGTGGTTGGTCAGGTTTATAACTGTTGCTTTATCGGTAGTGGCTTCATAGTTAATTTTCAGAGCATTATCGTTAGAAAGCGTATAGGTAACCGTAACCTGTAAAGTGCCCGGATAGCCCTGATCTCCATCGGGACTGGTTAATTTTAATTTTAACCCAACGGTCGAATCCGTTTGTACTTCTTCAGCTGCCCATACTTTTTTGTCAAAGCCTTTCACGCCCCCATGAAGAGAATTCGGGCCATTATTAACCGGGAGTTTATAGGTTTTGCCATCTAGCGTAAATTGGCCTTTTCCAATGCGGTTGCCGTACCGGCCAATCAGGGCTCCGAAGTAAGGTACTTCCTGCAAATAACCAGAAAGTGAGTCGAATCCCAGGACGATGTCGCCCATATTTCCCTCTTTATCAGGCACTTCTATGCTGGTGATTATGCCCCCGTAATTTGTGATTTTTACAGTCATTCCTTCTTTATTGCGAAGGGTATACAAATCAACCGCCTGGCCATCTACTGAGCCAAAGACAGTTTGGGTAATGGAAGAAGTCATGGTTGAATCTTTGTATGCCGTGGCGGTTTTGTCTGAATTATGGCAGGAAGCCAGGGCCAGGCTAAGCAGGAAGCCCGCCGCCGCAAAGCGGAGTTGGAACATAAGACCAGAGGTTTAGATTAGACAGCCAAAGTACAAAAAAGCATCAGAAAAATGCCGGGATTACCGTTTTTTAGCGGTTTGCTCGACCTTAAACTGTGTGATTTCACGAGTAGTGTCAGTAATTTTGAAGCGATCATCTCCACGATATCCGACAATCCATACAATGCTTCCCTGTGATTCTAACACCCAAATTTGTTCTTTCTCGAGAATAGAAATCTTCTGATTAATTAGAAAATCACTCACTTTTTGCCTTTTTCCTTTCATTCCTAAAGGGCAAAACCAGTCGCCTGCCTGCCAGGGGCGAAGGGTTAAGGGAAATGCTAATGTTTGAGTATCAACCAATAATAAAGATTGATCAGTTGAAAATGAAGTGAGTTTATTTTCGAACGGATTTACGGTAAGCTGTAGAGTTTGAGTATGTAGTACAGATTGATCTTTTAAAATGGAAAAAGAAGTCAATTCATCCGTTTTTAGCAACGCCAGCTGCCAGCTTTCCCGCTCGCGTACAAGCCGATGAGTGGCTGAAGAATAGTGTCCTCCGGCCCGTAAAGGTGGTTTTTCAAGGATAGCCTTGCACTGATCATACGAAAATCCGTAAGGACGAAGTAATTCTGAGAATGCCAATAGGGGTTCTGAAAGCGAATCAAGCACTCGAAAAGGTAATTCCCCGGTTTGTTCCAGTACGTCACGCAAGGGTTGCAAACTGTTTCGGAGCCAGCGTTCGGTCATTTCTAGTCGTTCCTGAGTGGCCCGGAACGTAGTTTCCAGATTTGGATTGATGGTTTTGAGTACTGGAATAACCTGATGACGAATGCGGTTTCGTTGATAATGCTCCGTTGCATTACTGGAGTCCTCTACCCAGGCTAAGTGTTGTTCCTGAGAAAAGGAGAATAACTGTTCCCGACGGGCAAACAACAAAGGACGGATGATAGAACCATTACGAGCTGGAATACCTCGTAATCCGGCAATGCCAGTTCCTTTGGTAAGATTCAGAAGAACCGTTTCAAAAGAGTCGGACAGGTGGTGAGCCGTTACCAGAAAATCAAATTGTTCCTGCTGGCGAATATGCTCAAACCATTCATAGCGTAAAGCACGGGCCGTTAATTGAGTGGAAAGTTTTTTTTGTTTAGCAATTACCTTTGTATCAAAATATTGAACGAATAAGGGCACCTGATAATGAGTGGCCAGATTCCGAACAAAAGCTTCATCCCGATTTGATTCTTCATCCCGAAGCTGAAAATTTACGTGAGCGATACCAAAGCTGAAACCAGCCTGATGCACCAGTTCGGTTAACACTACCGAATCTAACCCACCACTGACAGCCACAAGCAGACGATCCGTTGGCCTACAGAGTTGCTTTGCGTTAATGAATGCTAAAAATTCGGTAAGCACAATTGGGAATGGTTAGTTTTGTGGTACAATTTGAATATGAAACGCTGGCAACGCTACTTCCTGGGATTTCTTTTATTCCTTCCTCTGTTGGGTTGGGGACAAACCCCTGCCCCCAAAATTGTAGATATTGATCATTCTGATTCGCTTTGGGTAGATCAAACAATTGGTTCAACATTTCTACAGGGAAATGTGCGGTTGCGTCAGGGTAACGTCATTTTATTATGCCATTTCGCGAAAAAGAACGATCTGATCAATGTAGTGGAGGCTTATGGCAATGTAAAAATTCTACAGGGAGATAGCCTAACACTAACTGGAGACACCGCCATGTATTTTGCCACTACGCGTTTGGCAAAGGTAACGGGCCGTACGGTAATTCTGAATGACAAAGTCTCTACCCTGAAAACACGCCGACTGGACTATGACATGAATACCCGAATAGCCAGTTATAATGTTGGTGGTACGGTATATGATAAAAAAACTACGCTCGTTAGCAAAGAAGGCTATTACAACACCCAGACAAAACTTTTTAATTTTTATAAGAATGTAAAAGTCAATAGTCCGGAGACGGACTTATATGCTGATTCGCTCAGGTATAGTACCCTGTCAAAAGACGTATACTTTATTGCCCCTACTAAAATTATATCCAAGAAAAAAGAACCCACGGCCCCTAAAGATACCTTGTTAACTAAGTCAGGTTCTTACAACCTCAATACCCGTATTTCCAATTTTCTTGGTCGATCAACCGTAAAAACACCCAATTATGAATTGATTGGAGATACCCTTTTTTACGACACCCCAACTCAAATCGGGATTGCTCGTGGAAATGTTGTGATGATATCTAAAAAAGACAGTGTGTTATTAATCGGTCAAATAGGTCGATATTACGGTAAAACGGGGATATCCAGAATATATGGTGATGCGGTTATGCAAAAATTTTTTGTAAAGGATACCCTCTTTTTGTCTGCCGACACCTTAATATCTGAAGAAATTCGAGGGCTGAAAGATACAACACAACGGCTTACGGCTATTAAAAACGTCTTGCTTTTCCGAACGGATATGCAGGGTAAGTGTGATTCGCTTGTCTATAATATGGCCGATTCACTGATTAGCTTTTATAAAAAACCAGTGCTCTGGAATAATCAGAATCAGTCAGAGGCAGATACCATTTTCGCTAAAATGGTTAATAATAAGTTACGAACGATGTACCTGAATCGCAGAGCATTTGTAATTGCTCGTGATACACTGGAATTATTTAATCAGGTTAAAGGAAGGCATATTACCGTACGGTTTGACGCCGAAGGCCAGCTAAATACAACGTTAGTAGAGGGGAACGGAGAAAGTATTTATTTTGCCCGAAAGGAAGACAAAAAAACTATTGGAATGAATTACGTGCAGGCAGCAAAAATGCGACTGCACTTTAAAAATAATCAGGTAAAGCAGATTGCCTTTTTAGGAAGCCCGGATGGAGTTTTGCGGCCGCCTAAAGATGTCAATACTGATAACCGTGAGCTGGATGGCTTTATCTGGCGAAGTAAAGATCGGCCCACTAGAGCAAAAGTATTAAGAATAGATAAAAACAGTAAACTTTTGCCACGCTCTCAGCCTATAACACGTATAGAGGTATTGAAGGACAAGAAGAGTAATAATTAGAAAGGAGTCTTTTTATTGTACGTTTTGGCATAATTTTTTGAGCACTAAACTGAAAAAAACAGACCGGTCGCTCAGGAATTGAATGTTAAAGCTTGTTAAAAACTTGGTTATCAATCATATCTGCCTACATTTGTTTTCTAGTTCAACAGGCAGCTATATTCTCAGTAAAAATTTATATGAAACACACTATACTTTTTTTGTTTGGTATCACTCTGCTACTGACCCTTTTAGGGGCAGAACAAGCAGCTGCCCAGAGTGAACCCAAGCGTAGTAGATTGGATATTAAGCCTAAAGCAAAAACCACTACTCGCCTAAGCCCATTTGTATTAGCAAAAACACAAGCAACCCGTGAAGTAAAGCTCAACCGTTCAACGGCGGTCAATGAATATTTTCGTACGATTGCCAGACAGGGAACCAAGCAAAAAACGAACGAACAAAGTGTAGCTTCGGCTAGTACAGAGCTTAGCCGCGTTGAGGAAGATACGAATTTGAACATTGATCGGATGTATATCAGTGATAAAATTTCGGTTTCGAACTTATATCCTAATCCGGCCAATGATTACGTATATATAGATTACAATCTGTCTTCAGACGTGACAAATGCTAAAATCACGCTCTACAGCCCACTAGGCATGCAAATGGGGGATTTTACTTTGGATCGTTCTGAACACCGTCATAAAATAACGGTGGCGAACCTTCCTAATAATATGTATTTCTACCAGTTATCTATTGAAGGAAAAACACTGGCAACGAAAAAGCTGCTGGTGCGTCATCAGTAATATTTTAATTAATCATTTGTGTGGTGCCTCCGGCAGTATTGTTAGTTATACTCTGGGGGCATTTTTATATCCATACATCTGAAAACTTTTCGTAACAAATTTCACAGGCTTTGTAACTTCGGGCGGTAAAGGGATCGTACCCTGATGGTCTTTTAACTTAAACTGATATTACATTGCTGCGGATTGGTATTTTCTTCGGTGGCCCGGCCCGTGAGCGGGAAATTTCGTTCCTGGGGAGCAAGACAACTTTTGCTGGACTTGATCAGGCTTTGTTCACACCCGTTCCGGTATTTATTGACGGGCGAGGTAATTTCATTCTTTTGGATACAAAATTCATGGAGGCCGCTTCCCTGCGTGATTTTTATCCACCCAAGTCATTCTTATCTGAGGGTAAATATCCTTTTCGAGTATATGAAGAATCATTAAACCTGACTCCTGAAGCAGAAAAGGCCATGATTGCGGAAGTGGGTACCCGGGTCTACCCACATGAACTCAAGCAATACGTTGATTTTGCCTTCCTGATTGTTCACGGGCCTCAACTTGAAGACGGAGCCATTCAAGGATTGTTAGAATGGTATGGTATTCCTTATTATGGCTCAGGATTGATGGGCTCAGGAATTGGAATTGATAAAATCGCCCAAAACGAATTGCTGCAATGTACAGTCGGATTAAAAAAACGCATTTATTCCTTATCGAAAGAGCAGTGGGATAAGACTGATAAAGGCGTTCTGTTTGAAGAAGTAAAAGCTCAGGTGGGTATTCCATTTGTTTGTAAAGCTCCGCATCAGGGGTCATCCATTGGTGTAACATTCGTACGTAAGGATGAGCTCGAAGAGTTTGAACGTTCGGTACGTCAGAGTTTTTTTCAACTACAGATCACGAAAGCCGAGTGGGCTGCCTACAATGATGAAGAAAAGGGAAAACGCCTGCAACGAATTGCGAACCTAGATGAAGGCATTGCTTTTCCGGTTGTATTTAATGAAGGGGAGTTAATCTATCATCCACAAGAACTTTGGGAAAAACTGGATACGTACTTTACTCAAACAGAGCAAGCCGCCCCGCTAAGTTCTATTCATGCCGAAGATGCCGTACTTTTTGAAAGCTTTGTAAATGGGCAGGAATTTAGCTGCGGGGTCATTCAGGATCTCGACGGCAACCCATTAGCATTGCCGCCTTCTGAAGTTATCAAGGAAGACGACACTACCGTTTTTGATTTTGAAACGAAATACTTGAAAAATACTACCCGTAAGAGCATCCCGATCCGCACTAGTCTGGAAAATAACCAGAAAGTACATGCTCAGGTAAAAGAAGTTTTTCATTTGTTCCGGTTTGGAGCTTGTGTACGAATTGATGGTTTCCTGACACCCGAAGGAGATGTTATCCTACATGACCCTAATACCTTACCGGGAATGTCACCTGCTTCTTTCATCTTTAAACAAATGGCCGAGATTGGCTTTAACATTACGGATTCCTTAACCTATTTTATTCGTTTTTCTTTACGTGAGCGGATTCGTACTGGGAAATTTACCGCAGTATTCAGATTACTGCTGGCCGAATTAGACCGCAGTATTGAACAGAAAAATCTGAGGGTAAAAGAAAAACAGGAGATTCTCTTTGAGCCAACTGAAGCAGCTTTTGATGCGGTTAAGAAACAATATAATAACCTGACCAGTTCGGCTACTATCCAGCCTGTGCCGGTATTAAATCATCCTGAAGAAGGAAAATATACGCTAGATGCTACCCATATGGCAAAGGCAACCATTCCGGATTTGCTAAGTGCTCTGCATGAACCCGTGCACCCGCTTATTGAAGAATGCCGGCAAAACGCAAAGCAAGTAACTGCGTTTATTACAGGAATTATTTAGAAAAGTAACAACAAAAACGCCATCCAATTGGATGGCGTTTTTGTTAACAGCTATATAATTGTTAACGAACTACGAATTCACCCTGGCCAATTTTGAAACCTTCGGCATACAATTCAACATTGTATTTACCTTTTTTGTAAGACTGTCCGCGGGTATACAACATTTCTACTACAGGGCGATTGTTCGAATATTTAACCGGTTGCTTGTAGGTATATTGCATTTCTTTGCCTTGGTAGTTAAAGATACCCGAACCTGTTTGAGTATCTGATAAAACAGCCCCTTCAGGGTCAACTACACGAAGTACAATGTCTTTTTGCTCTTCTTTTGTTAAAGGATTAGGAGCCAGCGTAAACGCAACTTTGATTTTATCTACGCGTTTGCCACGGTATTCGTTCTCGTCATTAGAACGCTCTTTTCCCCGTTTATTGACGGCTAATACCTTAACATTTTCAGCACGCAGGGCAGCACCAATCGTTACTTTGTTATTCAAGTCCTGATTTACAGTTTTCAGGTTACTTACGGTATCACTATACGAACGACGGGTATTGTCCAGATCAGTCTTGATAGTGGTATTCTCCTGAGTTAACTGCTGGTTTTGATTGGTTAACTGGCCATTTTCTTCCTGCAGATGGGCAATTTCTTCGTCTTTCTGAGTCAGAATAGCTTCGTATTCCTTAATCTTACGTTCGTACTTGGCAATTGAAACATTCTTGGTTTTTAGCAAATTAGCTTTGTCTGATTCAAGTTGCTTTTTCAATTGCTGCAGCTCTTCAATGTTACCGCCTAATTGCTGTACCTGAGCAATTTTCGCATCCAGCTCGCGGGAGATAGAGTCGAGTTTCGTGTGCGTTAAGACGAGATCACGTGCTTTTACGCTAATTTCGGTCGACTGTTTATCCGTTTCTTGTTTTTCCTGGAAAAGCAAAAAGCCTAAAACACCAGAAATAGCTAACATAACTGCAAAAGCAGCACCCCAGATGCCACTCGATGATTTGCTTTGATTTGAAGTCTCCATAATGATTTAAAAACAAAAGATAAGGGTTAAACACATGTGCTTGAAAGCACAGATCATGAATTCGATTGAAAAGTTGAGTTTGGCGGAAAAAGAGATACGGGTAAGGGTGTATCGTCTTTAAAGACCGTTTTTAAGTAATGGTTCGGATTATTTATTTCAAGCATATAAACGGGATTAGAAGAGCCCTGGATTTCAAGAAGATGAAATTTTTTTCAGGAAAGTGGAAATTGTTTGCATCACTGCTAAAAATCAGTGTAAGATTGTATCCTATTTATTAGTAAGAAGCCCCTTACTAGTACAAAAAGAAAATTTTCAGTTTTTGTAATTCAGGACCAAACGATTCCTGGTTTCTTTAATAGTAAGCTCATATTTAACAATCTTGATTTATTATGTCAAACGGACTTGATTCAATCATCCATCAGAAAGCAAAAAGCTGGATTTCTGGCGATTATGATTCTGAAACAAAAACCGCCGTTCAGAAACTTATTGATGAAGGAAACGAAACAGAATTAACGGATGCCTTTTATAAAGACCTGGAATTTGGCACCGGGGGCTTACGCGGCCTGATCGGTGTAGGATCCAACCGTATGAATCGTTATACAGTCGGGGCAGCCACACAGGGATTGGCCAATTATTTAAAGAAAAGCTTCCCAAACCAGGAAATCAAAGTAGCCATTGCCCACGATAGTCGAAATATGTCTCCTGAGTTTGCTCAGGTAACAGCAGACATTTTTTCCGCAAATGGCATCAAGGTATACCTTTTCAAGGAGCTACGCCCTACGCCAGAATTATCTTTTACCATTCGTTTATTGGGATGCAAAAGTGGGGTAGTAGTGACTGCTTCGCATAACCCTAAAGAATACAATGGTTATAAGGCCTACTGGAATGACGGAGCTCAGGTAGTAGCCCCTCACGACAAAAACATTATTGCAGAGGTTAACAACATTCAGTCAGTGGATGATATTAACTTCAATGGTAACCCTGAGTTGATTGAACACATTGGTGAAGAAGTAGATGAGCAATACCTCGAGCAGGTTATTGTAAAAAACGTAGTAAACCCTGGCGTGATTGATCGACAAAAGGATCTTAAAATCGTTTACACGCCTATTCACGGAACGGGCATTACCCTGGTGCCTAAAGCATTGGCTAAAATCGGTTTCACCAATGTACATATTGTCGAAGAGCAGGCCACACCGAATGGTAATTTCCCTACTGTAGTTTATCCAAACCCGGAAGAAACAGAGGCCATGACTATGGCCATGAATCAGGCCAAAGCTATTGATGCTGACCTGGTTATGGCAACTGATCCGGATGCTGACCGGGTAGGGACTGCAGTGAAAAATGCGGAGGGAGAATGGCAGTTGTTGAATGGTAATCAGATGGCCAGTTTGATGATCTTCTATCTGTTACGTGCCTGGAAAGAAGCAGGTAAATTGGTCGGGAAAGAATTCGTTGCAAAAACCATTGTGACGACCGACCTGATTAACAAAATGTGTGAACGTTACGGCGTAAAATGTTACGATACCCTGACCGGTTTTAAATACATTGCTGGCGTAATTCGTGATCTGGAAGGAAAAGAGCAATTCATCGGCGGCGGTGAAGAAAGTTACGGATATTTGATTGGAGATGCCGTCCGGGATAAAGATGCTATTGCCTCGTGTGCTATGATTGCAGAGTTAACAGCGTATGCCAAAGACAAGGGCTTAAGCTTGTTTGATCTGCTGACGGAAATGTATTCAGAAAATGGCTTTTATTATGAAGGACTTATTTCACTAACCAAAAAGGGCAAAGAAGGGGCCGATGCTATTAAGAAGATGATGAGCGATTTACGCAATAATCCTCCTGCAGAAGTGGCTGGCTCAAAACCCGTAACTATTCTGGACTATGAAAATCTAGTATCAAAAGAAGTAGCAACAGGTACCGAAACGCCAATCAAAGTGGGCATGGGTATTGAAAAATCAAATGTTATTCAATTGATTTTAGCTGATGGTACAAAAGTATCGGCCCGACCTTCTGGTACCGAACCCAAGATAAAATTCTATGTTTCTGTCAATGCTCCTTTGAAAAATGCCACGGACTTTAACAGTACATATGATGCTCTGAAGGGGAAAGTAAAACAAATTCAGGCAGATCTAGGCCTGAATTAGGGGCTACCAACATTATAATAGGTGGGCTGACGGGCACGGGGACCCGTCAGCCTTTTTTACTATGCAGAAATTACAGATTATCGAACACCTGAAAAAAATGCTAGACGAACGCGTTCAGGTAGCCTGGAATGCAATGCAGGCGGCACAGGCTTCGGCAAATGAAGAAAGCAAAAGTTCTGCTGGAGATAAATATGAAACCGCCCGAGCAATGGCCCAAAATGAACGAGATCGGCACGCTCAGCAATACGAACTGGCCCGCCTTGAGCGTTTACAACTGGAGCGTCTGCCCACCGCAGTTTCTTTAGAGAAAGTAGAACCAGGAGCGTTAGTTACTACTCAGGACGACTGTTTTTTTATAGCAGTCAGTGTCGGAGCAATTATGCTTGAACAGCAACGAATACTGGTAGTTTCGCCGGCTTCACCCATTGGTAACCAGTTAATTGGTAAAAAAGCAGGGGATCAGTTTGTTTTTAAAGGAAAACCTACCTTCATTATTTCGGTGAGTTAACCACTTCTTTGGCCAATAAGCAGCTTCATGCATAACCTCCTTGTATAAGCTGATTACATGATGCAGGCGATCGAAGCTTACGAACGCGACAGGTAAAATTCAGAGCTACGGCTACTTCATCGCGATGGATGGTCTAATCGTAGAAACAGGTAAGTGAAAATTGGTCGGAGGGGATCGGTCAGTCGGCTCGACGGCTTCCTACCATTAAATGATTTTCATTCCAGGAGAACTAAGAGGTCATGAACTTAGCCGGTTAACCAGACTCATTCCAAACGAAAAACGCCCTTAGCATTAAACTAAGAGCGTTTATTTAGTACCCAGGACGAGACTCGAACTCGTACAGGCATTACTGCCCAAAGGATTTTAAGTCCTTCGTGTCTACCATTCCACCACCCGGGCATCCTACAAAAAAGGCTCCGACCTGCGGAGCCATCTTGTCGAGCGAAAGACGGGGTTCGAACCCGCGACCTCGACCTTGGCAAGGTCGCGCTCTACCAGCTGAGCTACTTTCGCTTGTTATTGCCATTTCCCGTCGTTTGGGATTGCAAATATAGGACTCTATAAAAGGGTTTGTCAAGCTATGGCTTTAAATTTTTTTAAAAACTAAATAATTAGAAAAGTAAGTAATATATAATTAATTGATAACAAGCAAGTTATAGAGCTATAAATAGTACTTTTCTTATGGTAATTAAACATGCTAATTAGTTTTAATTTTGACATTGTTTAGAATAAGAAAAGATCTGAGGGAAATCCGGTAGCTTATATTAAAAGAGAAAGTTAGAGGTTTAAGCACTTTGTGAATTACCTTTGTTATGGAATATCCCATTTGATTTGTTTATGATCCAACGCCCCCAAACCATTTTTTTAGCAATTAT